>NZ_JBEXPJ010000002.1:0-159597 GCF_040611995.1 Lentzea sp. NPDC006480 | reverse complement strand
ACTGGTTACGGTGTGGGAGAGTAGGTCGCCGCCGAACTTAATTTAGCCCTGCGGGTTGAGCGCTTCACGCGCTCCCCGCAGGGCTTTTTCACGTTCCGGGCCGGCAGACGGAAAAGACGTCGCGCCCCGCTCCGCCCCACCCCTAGCGTCGAGCGCATGAGGATCCTCGCGCTGCTGTGCCTCGTCCTGTCCGTCACCGCGGTCCCAGCCCACGCCACACCGATCCGCTGCCAGACGCCGGCCGTCTCCACGTTCCACACCGCCGACACCTGGTACGAGAACCTGGAGTTCGACCGCAACACCATCTGGCTCTCCAACCTCACCGGCAACGCCGTCGAGCAGTACCGGCTGGACGGCACCTTCCTGCAGTCCATCCCGCTGCGTGCCCCCGGCGCCATCCGCAAGGGCCCGGACGGCCTCCTCTACGTCAACTTCGGCAACGACAACCCGGAAACCCGCCCGCAGCCTTCGGGCGTGGTCCGCCTGACGCCGAAACCCGAGATCTTCATCGGCGGCGACACCCTGAGCTCCGCCAACGGCGCCGAGTTCGACGCCCGCGGTCACCTCTACGTCTCCGACCCGTTCACGGGCCTGTACGAGTTCGACCGCCGCGGCGCCCTCGTCCGCCACCTCGACATCGCCTACCCCAACGGCATCGTGACGATCGGCACCACCGTCTTCACCAACATCCTGATCGACCCGCAGTCCGCCATCGTCCGCATCACCGGCAACCGCCAGACCCGCCTGGAACTCGGCGCCCCGGACAAGGGCCTGGACGACCTCGCTGTAGGCCCCGACGGCAAGCTCTACGTCACCACGTACACCAGCGGCGAGCTCATCAAGGTCGACCCGTGGACCGGCGCTCACTGCACCCTGCTGTCCGGCCTCAAGAACCCGACCGCGGCACGCTTCCTCCCAGGCACCCGCACGATGTTCCTCACCGAGGCCTCGGGCTCGGTCCTGAAGGTCCGCCTCTAGAACAACCTGTTCGCCAGCCCCGCAACCGCTTGCGCATCGCAGTCGCGCAGCAACTCCCGCAGGTTCGCCGCCGCCTTGCGATCGGAGTAGGCGAACCCGAGCCGCGCGATCACCGCACCCCACTGGACGTCGTCGTCGACCGCGTCAGCAAGGTCCTGCCACCCGCCGCGCAACCGGTGCAGGTAGGCGGGCCACCTGACCGCGATCTCGGCGACGGCGACCAGGTGGCACGCCTGCTCGATGTCGACCGACAAGAGCACACGCAGGTAGAACTGCCAGACGTTCAGCAGCCGCTTCTCCTCGCGCACCGACTGCTCGGGCTGGGCGCGGAGCCGCCGCCGGAGGTGTTCGCGCACCTCCGCGTGCTGCTCGATCGCGATGACGACCCTCTCGAAGTCCTCCGAGTTCAACAACAGCCCGTCGAGCTCGTCAGGCTCGAAGACAGGGTGATCCGGCAGGCCAGGTTCCGGTTCGGTGTTGTCGGTGTGCACCGGCCCGAGTTGGGCGAGCAGGATCTGGTCGACGTGGTCCTCGGTCGTGCGCGGCAGCCGGACGGGCAGTTGCACCAGCTTGCGCAGGAACGTCCACCCCGGACTCGGATCGTCCGGGTGCGTCACGATCTTCGCGTCGGCGAGCTCCTTGTAGGCGTTGTCGACGTGCGCCGCGACGACCGTGGTGTCGAGGCCGAGCACGAACCTCGTGGCCGGGAAGTCGTCGGACAGGAACACGTTGATCGCCTCGAACACCTGGGCCGTGGTCCTCGGCGTGCAGCGGTCCAGGTCGTCGATCATCAGGATCACGCGGTAGTCGTGGGCTTTCAGGTCGTGCAGCAACTCGCGGACGTCGTGCTGCACGAGGTAGAGGTAGCCGGAACGGGCGTGGTAGTACGGGTCGCGGATCAACGGATCCGTTGTGGTGCCGGAGAAAGCGTTGCTGACGACAGGGCCGGCGAACAGCTCGCCCGGCAGGAACGCCGAAGCCTTGCCGAAGAAGTACCTGAACGCCGTGTGCAGCACACCCGCGCCGGCCAGTCCCGCGGTCACCCACCACGCCCAGCCGAAGTTCCACTTGGCCAACGCGTTCAGCACCGACAGGCCGAATCCCAGCCCCGCCAGGGTCAGCAGCGGCGACAGGATCCGCTTCCACAGCTGGCGTTGCAGGTGCCGGCGGTCGACGCGCTTGGCGTTGCGGGTGAACCAGTACCGCTCGGCGTTGTTGCGGTGCGGCAGGATCGCGGCCTCGGCGGCCTCGGTGACGGCTCTCGCGAGTCCTGCCCAGACCTGCTCGCTCGACTGGTGCCGCCACGGGTTGAACGACACCACCAGCGGCTTGATCATCGGCTTGGTCTTGGTGGGCTCCCGGACAGGCGGTTTCATCCCGTCCGGCGGCGAGTAGAGCATCCAGTCCGCCCTGCACACGGTGAACGGCAGCAGCTTCCGCACGGACGTGGGCGGCGTCGGCATCCTGTTCCTCAGCAGCTCCAGCAGCGTGCTCTTGCCCGAACCCCAAGCGCCCTCGACGGTGAGCACGGTCGGCCCGTCGTCCTGATCATCCGGACGCAGCACCTCTCGCAGCGCGTCCACGAGCGTGCCGCGGCCGAGCAGGTCCTCGGTCGCGACGCGGTCGTTGAATCCACGCGTGGTCACCTCGCCGATGAAGGGCGAGAGGACGACGTGGGCGATCCAGATGCGCAGCCGGCCGGTCGAGCCGCCGGACGCGATGCGGGTACGTCCGTCGCGACCGCGATACGTGACCAGCGCCGAGACGCGGGACGGCCGGCTCCGGCTGAGCAGCTTGCCGGTGCGCGGGTGCCAGAGCCGGACCGAGCCGCCCTCGCTTCCCGACACGAGCCACGGCCCACCCGAGTCCGGATATCCGGCCAGCGAGGTCACCGGAGTGCTGTGCCCGGTCAGCCGATGGAGCTCCGCGGATTTCTGGAACACGGCGATCTCCGTGCCCTCTGCCCTGACGGCGAGGTCCGCGATCTGCAGCGACACCGCCGGGCCGTAGACCCTGCCGCGGAAGTCGCGACTTGGTTCGTGCGAGCCGGTCAGTGCGTCCACGACCTCGGGCGGCCTGCCGTCGAAGTGGACCGCCAGCTGAGGGCTCGTCGGGTCGTTGTTGGCCGCGAGTCCGGTGATGGGCGTGCCGAACTCGATGGTGCGTTCGAGTTCCATCTGCGGCATACCGGCGCCTGAGGTCACGCGTGGAAAGTACCGAGTTTCGTTTCCGGGAGGTTTCTGTCCGGTCGGACTAGTGCGAAAACCGCCTGAACAGGGTGAAGATGTGGACCATGGAACGCCGAGCCCGCACCTCAGGACTGCGCCGCAGCCGCACGGTCACCACGCCGAGGCTCGGTGAGCTGTTCAACGGCTATCTCAGCCCACAGCGTCCGCATGCCGACGCCTACGACGAGATGTTCTCGACCGACAACGGGGTGCGGAGTGCTTACCGCGCGCTGTACGAGTCGGTGGCTCCGTCGCACGTCAACGACCTGAACGCGCGATCCGAAGCGCTGGGACGAGCCTTCGTCGACCAGGGCATCACGTTCAGTCTCAGTGGGCAGGAGCGGCCGTTTCCGCTGGATCTGATTCCGCGGATCATCACGGCGAGCGAGTGGTCGAAGCTGGAGAAGGGCATCGTTCAGCGGGTGCGGGCGCTGGAGATGTTCCTCGCGGACATCTACGGCGACGCGCAGATCGTCCGGGATGGAGTGTTGCCGCGGCGTCTCATCACGAGCTGCGAGCACTTCCACCGGGAGGCGGCGCTCATCAACCCGCCCAACGGGGTGCGCATCCACGTTGCGGGTGTGGACCTGGTGCGGGACGAGCAGGGTGTGTTCCGGGTGCTTGAGGACAATCTGCGGTGTCCGTCCGGCGTGAGTTACGTGATGGAGAACCGGCGGACGATGGCGCGGGTGTTCCCGGACCTGTTCGCGCGGCATCGGGTGCGGGCCGTGGGTGACTACGCGGTGCATCTGCTGCGGGCGTTGAGGAACGCGGCGGCGCCCAACGCGGCCGATCCGAACGTTGTCGTTCTCACCCCGGGTTTGGCCAACAGCGCGTACTTCGAGCACTCGTTGCTGGCGAGGCAGATGGGTGTGGAGTTGGTCGAGGGGCGGGATCTGTTCTGCCGCGACAACTTCGTGTACCTCAGGACGACCGAGGGTGAGCGTCAGGTCGACGTCATCTACCGGCGGATCGACGACGACTTCTTGGACCCGGTGCATTTTCGGCCGGACTCGGTGCTCGGCATCGCTGGGCTGCTGAACGCGGCGCGGGCGGGCAACGTTGTCGTGGCCAACGCGGTCGGGAACGGCGTGGCGGACGACAAGCTCGTCTACACGTACCTGCCGGAGATCGTGCAGTACTACCTGGGTGAGAAGACGTTGTTGCCGAACGTGGACACGTTCCGGTGCTGGTTGCAGGACGAGCGGGCGCACGTGTTCGACAAGCTCGACGAGCTCGTGGTGAAGCCCGTTGAGGGGTCGGGCGGGTACGGGATCGTGTTCGGGCCGGAGGCGTCGCCGAGGGAGCTGAACTCGCTGCGGAAGCGGATCAGGAGCAACCCGCGCGGGTGGATCGCGCAGCCGGTGGTGCAGCTGTCGACAGTTCCCACCAAGGTGGGCGACAAGCTGGCGCCGCGGCATGTCGACCTGCGGCCGTTCGCGGTCAACGACGGGAACTTCATCTTCGTGCTGCCGGGTGGGCTTACGCGGGTGGCGTTGCCGGAGGGCAGTTTGATCGTGAACTCGTCGCAAGGTGGCGGGTCGAAGGACACGTGGGTGCTGGCGCCCAAGTCCAGCACGCAGGAACGCGAGCTGGCGGAACCCGGGCTGGCTGGAACGTCCACAATGGAGGCCGCGGCGGCCGAGCAGGGGCCTGAGCTCACCACTTCCCAGCAACAGCAACAACAGCAGCAGTAGGGAGGCGCGCGAAATGCTGGCACGCAACGCGGAGTCGCTGTACTGGATCGGCCGTTACGTCGAACGAGCGGACGACACGGCGCGCATCCTGGATGTGTCGGTCCACCAACTGCTTGAGGACGCGACGGTGGATCCGGACGCCACGTCGCGGCAGTTGCTGACGGTTCTGGGGATCACGCCACCGAAGGGCGCCGACCAGTTCGACGTGTGGTCGTTGACGGAACTGGTGGCGTACAACAAGGACAACCCCAGTTCGATCGTGGCGTCGGTGAACAGCGCGCGGGAGAACACGCGGGGTGCGCGCGAGGTCGTGTCGACCGAGATGTGGGAGTGCCTCAACGCGATGTGGAACGCCGTCGCGGAACGGCAGACCTACGCGCGAACGATGGGGCCGCACGCGTTCTTCAGCTTTGTGGAGGAGCGGGCGGCGATGTTCGCCGGGCTGGCGGACTCCACGATGTCACGGGACGACGGGTGGCGGTTCCTGGTGCTCGGGCGGTCGGTCGAGCGGGTGGACATGATCGTGCGGTTGTTGCTGGCGCGGGTGGGGGACCGGGCGTCGTCGCCTGGGTGGGTCACGGTGCTGCGGTCGGCCGGCGCGCACGACACGTATCTGCGGACCTATCGGGGTGCGTTGGACGCGTCGCGGGTGGTGCAGTTCCTGTTGCTGGACAGCCTGTTCCCGCGGTCGGTGTTCCACGCGCTGAAGCAGGCGGAGTCGTGTCTGGAGCAGTTGGAGAACCAGCCGTCGGTGCGGGTCGGGGCGCGGGCTGAGGCGCTGCGGTTGCTCGGCAAGGCGCGCAGTGAGCTGGAGTTCTTGAGGCCGCACGACTTGCTGGACGACCTGCCGAAACGTCTTGCGGCACTGCAGAAAACGGTTCGCGACGTCGGCGAGGCCGTGTCGCAGCAGTACTTCCACGTGGCGCCGTGGGTCGCCTGGACGAACACCGAGGTGGGCTGACCATGAGCTGGCGAGTGCGTGTCGTGCACACAACGGGCTACGTGTATGAGGCACCGGTGGTGCAGTCGTACAACGAGGCGCGGTTGACGCCGCGTGGTGACAGGCGGCAGAACGTGGTCGTCTCGCGCGTTGAGACGAGTCCGGCCACGCGTGCGTATCGGTACACGGACTACTGGGGTACTGAGGTCACGTCGTTCGACTTGCATGCGCCACACACGGAACTGAAGGTCGTCGCGTCGTCGGTGGTGGAGACGAGCGACGAGATCGAGCCCGTCACCACCGGCACATGGGCGGACATGCGAGAGGAGAACCTCCTCGACCGCTATACGGAGTTCTTGGAGCCCACGCGTTACACGCCGCGCAACCGGGAGTTGCTGGCGAAGGCGCGTGAGTTGAAGAGGGGAAAGACGCCGTCCGAGGCCGTTCTGGCTGCGTCGCAATGGGTTTGGGAACAGCTCAAGTACCAGGCGGGGTCGACCGGTGTGCACAGTTCGGCCGTGGACGCGTGGCAGGAGAAGAAGGGCGTGTGTCAGGACTTCGCGCATCTGACGTTGGTGTTGTTGCGCGGTATGGGCATTCCTTCGCGCTATGTGTCCGGTTATCTGCACACGAACAAAGACGGTGCACTGCGAGAGACAGTGCGCGGCGAGTCGCACGCGTGGATTGAGGCGTGGACCGGTGGGTGGTGGGGGTACGACCCCACGAACGCCATGCCGGTGGGGCCCAGGCATGTGTGGGTCGCATTGGGCAGGGACTATGCTGATGTGGCGCCGTTGAAGGGCATTTACTCCGGTGGCGCGGCGACCGCGTTGGAAGTGACGGTCGACATCACGCGACTCGCTTAGTTTTCACCCGAACGAGCCCGTTCTATGGATTAAGTCCAAGGATTAGCGTCGGGTAGATGAAAACCACGACTTCTACCGCGTACAGCAGGGATCTCGGCGACGAGCTGCGCCAGTTGCGGGAAAGCTGCACAGGGTTGGGCGGGCGTGCGCTGGCTATCAACCTGGGCTGGGATCCGAGCAAGGTCTCCAACATCGAGCACGGGAAAGCCAGGGCGAGTGAGATCGACCTGGTGCAGATCTTCACGGCCTGCGGCAAGGACATCGACTTCTTCGAGGAGTTCCGCAGCCGTTACAGGTACGCGTTCGACGAGTACATCGTGCAGGTGCACGACAACCTTCGTACGGTCGCGTTCGCCGAGTCCACGGCCAAGACGATCACCAGCTACGCGCCGCGAGCGGTACCTGGCCTGGTGCAGACGCGGGAGTACGCGGACGCGTTCTACCGGCTCGGCGGGTTCGTGCCCGAGGAGCGAATCCCGAAGGTCGTCCAGGTGAGGATGGATCGTCAGACGATCCTCAAACGGCAGGATCGACCGACTTGCTTGTTCTACATCCACGAGCTGGCGCTGCGGCAGAAGGTCGGCGATGACCGGATCATGAGGGAGCAGTACGCCCGGCTGTTGTTCAAGACGCACACGGTTCGGATAGTGCCCGCACACGTCGTGATTCCCTCAAACGGTTGCGTGCTGTGGGAGTACGAGAAGATGCTGCCGGTGGCGTTCGGTGAGACCGATCTCGCCAAGGTGTTCGTGCAGGATCCGGGGGCTATCGCGCGGACACGGCTGCTCTTCGATCACCTGGACGAGGTCGCGTTGAATCCGGAACAATCGCGGAAGAGGCTGACTGAGATCGCCAGTCCACCGCGAGAGGAATTCAATGAGCGAGGACCGCGTCTGGCGTAAGAGCAGCTACAGCGACGCGACCGAAGAAGGCGAGTGCGTCGAGGTGTCGTACACCGGCGACGTGCTTGTTCGTGACTCCAAGAACGCCGACGCGGGCACGCTGATGTTCAGCGCACCCGCGTGGCGTGCGTTCGTTCAGCGCCAGCCGTGACGCTCGCGTAGGGCGTCGACGACCAGGCCGAAGGCGGCGGGTGCCAGCACGGCACCCTCCCGCCGGATGTCGTCGTCCGAGTCGAGGGCGAAGACCCGGTCCAGACGCAGGTACGAGGGGCGGCCCTCGCGGTCCCAGGCGCCGGCGCCCAGCTCCAGGTAGTCGTCGCGCGGCTCCTTCGACGAGAGCATCAGCGCGATCAGCTCGCCGGCGGCGCGGCCCACGACCAGCAACGGCCGGTCCTTGCCGCGAGAGGCGTCCTCTTCGAAGGGCACCCAGGCCCAGACGACCTCGCCGGGGTCCGCGTCGCCGTCCATCGAGGGCTCGTACTCGAGCTTGGCGGCGTCCGCGGCGTCGAAAATCTCACGCACCGCGCCCTTGGCGGGGCGGGGGTCCTCACCGTTCATCTGCACGAACGCACCCTAGTGGTGCAGGGCACACCGGCCGCTATGGGACCATAAGGGGACACCCGTCCGATTTCCTGCTGAGGACTACCTTGACCACGTTCGCCGACACGACGTTCACGCCGCCGGAGCTCATCCGGAACTTCTGCATCATCGCGCACATCGACCACGGCAAGTCGACCCTGGCCGACCGGATGCTGCAGATCACCGGCGTCGTCGAGGCGCGGGCGATGCGCGCGCAGTACCTCGACCGGATGGATATCGAGCGGGAGCGCGGTATCACCATCAAGGCGCAGAACGTGCGCCTTCCGTGGCAGGTCGACGGGCAGGACCACGTCCTGCACATGATCGACACGCCTGGCCACGTCGACTTCACCTACGAGGTGTCCCGCGCGCTGGAGGCCTGTGAGGGCGCCGTGCTGCTGGTCGACGCCGCGCAGGGCATCGAGGCGCAGACGCTCGCGAACCTGTACCTGGCGATGGAGAACGACCTCACCATCATCCCGGTGCTGAACAAGATCGACCTGCCCGCCGCGGACCCGGACAAGTACGCCAAGGAGATCGCGCACATCACCGGCTGCGAGCCGGAGGAGGTCCTGCGCGTCTCGGCGAAGACCGGTTTCGGTGTCGGCGAGCTGCTGGACGAGGTCGTGAAGAAGGTCCCGGCCCCGGTCGGCGAGGCGAACGCCCCGGCCCGCGCGATGATCTTCGACTCGGTCTACGACACGTACCGCGGCGTCGTCACGTACATCAGGGTCGTCGACGGCAAGATCACGCCGCGCGAGCGCATCAAGATGATGTCGACGGGTGCGACCCACGAGATCCTCGAGGTCGGCATCGTGTCGCCGGAGCCGAAGCCGTCGCAGGGCCTCGGCGTCGGCGAGGTGGGCTACCTGATCACCGGCGTGAAGGACGTGCGCCAGTCGAAGGTCGGCGACACGGTCACGTCCGAGAAGAAGGGCGCCTCCGAGCCGCTGGCCGGCTACCGCGAGCCGCGCCCGATGGTCTACTCGGGCCTCTACCCGGTCGACGGCTCCGACTACCCGGAGCTGCGCGAGGCGTTGGACAAGCTCCAGCTCAACGACGCCGCTCTGACGTTCGAGCCGGAGACGTCGGCCGCTCTCGGCTTCGGGTTCCGCTGCGGGTTCCTGGGGCTGCTGCACCTGGAGATCACCCGCGACCGGCTGGAGCGCGAGTACGGTCTCGACCTCATCTCCACGGCGCCGAACGTCGTGTACCGCGTGGTGATGGAGGACGGCTCCGAGATCGTCGTGACGAACCCGTCCGACTGGCCCGAGGGCAAGCGCGCCGAGGTGTACGAGCCGGTCACCAAGTGCACCATCATCGCGCCGTCCGACTACATCGGCGCGATCATGGAGCTCTGCCAGACCAAGCGCGGTCAGCTCGGCGGCATGGACTACCTGTCCGAGGACCGCGTCGAGCTGCGCTACACGATGCCGCTGGGCGAGATCATCTTCGACTTCTTCGACTCGCTGAAGTCCCGCACGCGTGGTTACGCGTCGCTGGACTACGAGGAGTCGGGCGAGATGATGGCCGACCTGGTCAAGGTCGACATCCTGCTGCAGGGCGAGGCCGTCGACGCGTTCAGCGCCATCGTGCACAAGGACTACGCGTACGCCTACGGCACGCGGATGGCCACCAAGCTGCGCGAGCTGATCCCGCGGCAGCAGTTCGAGGTGCCGATCCAGGCCGCGATCGGCGCCCGCGTGATCGCCCGCGAGACGATTCGCGCGATCCGCAAGGACGTTCTTGCCAAGTGCTACGGCGGTGACATCACCCGTAAGCGCAAGCTGCTGGAGAAGCAGAAGGAAGGCAAGAAGCGGATGAAGATGGTGGGGCGCGTGGAGGTGCCGCAGGAGGCCTTCGTCGCCGCGCTGTCCACGGACGAGCCGAAGGGCAAGAAGTAGGCGGAGTGGCACGTCTTCATGTCGGCTGCGCGATGTGGAACCACAAGGCGTGGCTCGGGCGGTTCCTGCCGCAGTCGCAACCCGCGGGGGAGCGACTGCGGGCCTACGCCGGCTGGTGCAACGCCGTCGAGGGCAACACCACGTTCTACGCGACGCCCGCCCGCAAGACCGTGGAGACCTGGGCTCGGCTGACCGGCTCCGACTTCCGGTTCGTGGTCAAGCTGCCCAAGGTCGTCACGCACGAGCAGCGGCTGACCGGCGTCGAGGTTGCGATGCGGGCGTTCCTGGACGCGATCGAACCACTTGGTGAACGTGCGGTCCTGTGGACCCAGTTGCCCGGCTCGTTCGGCCCGTCAGACGTCGATGCCCTGGGCCGATTCCTGCGCAGGCTGCCCGTCGGCCTCCGGCGTGCCGTGGAGGTGCGTCACCCCGGGTTCTTCACCGACGCCGGCGCGACGTCGCTGCTGGAGGGGGCGCTCGCCGGCGCGGACGCCGAGTGGGTGCCGTTCGACACCACGGTCTTCTTCCAGAGTCCGCCGACCAGCGAGGCCGAGTTGGAGGCGTGGGAGCGGAAACCGCGGTTGCCGCGGCGGACGCGGGCGCTGACCGACCAGCCGATCGTCCGCTACCTGGGCCGGGACTCGGTCGAGGAGACCGTCGAGGGGTGGCGGCCGTGGACCGAGGTGGTCGCGGACTGGCTGCGGGAGGGCAGGTCGCCGACGGTGTTCCTGCACACCCCCGACAACGACGACGCGCCCGCGCTCGCCCGCCGGTTCCACGACGAGGTGCGAGCGCTGGTGCCCGGCCTCGACGCACTGCCCGAGCCCGAGCCGGTCGAGCCCGCGACCCTGTTCTGAGCGAAGAGCAAGAAGTAGTCACGGCCGGGTCGCCGCGGCTAGTGCGGCGACCCGTGCTGTGCGACCGCCGGTGCGCCAGCACAGCACCCAGCGCACGAGTGGTGAGCCCTCTGCGAAGGGCACCATCGCGAGTGTGGGGCGGGCGAAGTAGTCGGCGGCATGCGCGGCCAGCGGGCACACGCCCTCGTTGACGGCGATGCGCGCCATGAGGTCCAAAAGCGTTGCGGGAACAGGTGGTTCGGGGTCGCGGCGGTAGGGCGCGGCTCGTCTTCCAGCCCGGAACACCACCTCGCCGTCGAGATCGTCGAGCGTCACCGTTCCGTGGGTGGCCAGCCGGTGTTGTTTGGCCACGGCGAGCACGACGGGTTCCGCGTACAGGACCGGGCCTTCCTCGAACCCTGGTTCGTCGACGGGTGCGTTGGTGACGGCGACGTCGACCTCGCCGGAGCGCAGCAGGTCGAGCGGGTCGCTGAACCCGGTCTCGCGGAAGGCGATCTCGACGCCGGGGTTGTTCTGCCGGAACCGGGCGAATGTCGCGGCGGCGAGCTCGGCGACCGCGGGTGCTTCCAGGCCGACCGTGAGCACGCCGGTGATGCCTTTGCCGGCCGCGATGGCGTTCGCGATCCCGCGTTCGATGCGGTCGTGGCCCACGCGGACGTCGGCGTACAGGGCGGCGCCGACCGGGGTGAGCGCGACCCGGCGGCTGGTGCGTTCGAACAGGGCCACACCGAACCGCCGTTCCAGCCGGGCGATCGTCTGGCTCACGCGCGCCTGCGACACCAGCAGCCGCTGCGCCGTGCGACCGAAGTGCAGTTCCTCCGCGAGCGTCAAGAAGATCTCGATATCCCGCCGTTCCATAAGCTCCAGGTTATCAGTCGATGCTCGATAATGGATTGTTCTCGCAGTTCAGCGCCGACATGATTGCTTCATGACCGATTACCTCACCAAGACCGATGCCGGCTACGACACCGAGCGTTCCGGCTACAACCTCTCCGTCGAGCACCGGCCCGAGGTCGTCGTTCCGGCAACCTCCGTCGACGACGTCATCGACGCCGTCCGCTACGCCGCAGAGCACGGCCTGGGTGTCGCCGTGCAGGCCACCGGGCACGGCCCGTCCCGCAGCGCCGACGGCCAGGTCCTGATCACCACCTCGCGGCTCGACGGCATCACCATCGATCCCGAGGCCCGCACCGCCCGGATCGAGGCCGGCGTGCGCGGCGGGGCGCTGGTGCGCGCCGCATTTGAACACGGGCTGGCGCCGCTGAACGGTTCCTCGCCCGAGGTCGGCGCGGTCTCCTACCACCTCGGCGGCGGGCTCGGGATCCTCGGCCGCGGTCTCGGCTGGGCGGTCGACCACGTGCGCGCCATCGAGATCGTCACCGCCGACGCCTCGCTGCGCCGGGTGACCGCGACCTCGGACCCGGACCTGTTCTGGGCGTTGCGCGGCGGTGGCAAAGGCATTTTCGGCGTCGTCACCGCTCTGGAGATCGATCTGCACCCGATCACCCGGCTCTACGGCGGCGGCATGCACTTCGCGGCCGACACCGCGGCACTTGCCCTTCGTACTTGGGCGGAGTGGACCCGCACCGTCCCCGAGACGATGAGCTCGTCGGTGCTGCTGATCCGGATGCCCGACCTTCCGTTCCTGCCCGACCACCTGCGCGGCCGCTACGTGCTGCACCTGCGGTTCGCCTACACCGGGTCCGCCGAAGAGGGGAAGCTGCTCGTCGAGCCGTTCCGCGAGCTCGGACCGGTTTCCGACACCGTCGCCGAGATGCCTTACAGCTCAGTCGGCACCATCCACGCCGAACCGACCACGCCGGTGGCGTTCTACGCCCGCAACACCATGCTGGAATCGCTGGATGTTGCTGCCGTTGCGGAACTGCTGCGCCACGCCGGCCCTGCTGCGGACGCTCCTTACCTCGTCGAGCTCCGTCACACCGGCGGCGCACTCGGTCGGCCTGGTGCGGTTCCCAGTGCTTTGGGTCGGCGCGACGGGCAGTACGTCCTCTACGCCGGAGCTGCCGCATCGCCTGAGCAGGTTCCGGCACTGCAGGCCGCGTTCGACCGGCTGTTCACCGGGATGAGGCCCTGGTCGACCGGCGGCGTGTGCGTGAACTTCCTGTCCGGGCCGGACATCACCGCCGCCGAGCTCGCCACCGGGTACCTGCCCGGCGACTTCGATCGGCTCACCGCGATCAAGAAGGCCGTTGACCCGCAGGACATGTTCCGCACGCACCACGGCCGGGCATGACCAGGTGTTCGGTGGCGTCACACGATCGGGTGGCGCCACCGGCGAGGTCCAGATTTGGGTCAAAACTGTCGGGGGTCTCTGGGACGGTTGGCAGGAGCACCGAGAGGAGGGGACCATGTCGGTCATGGCGATTGGCGTAAATGGACGTCCCTACACGGTCGAAGACCTGGAGGGCATGCCTGATGACGGACGCCGATACGAACTCATCGACGGGATGCTTCTGGTGAGCCCCGCGCCGGGCCTCCGGCACCAGAAGATCGTTGCGATGCTGCTGGTCAAGCTGGATCCCTCGTGCCCAGCTGACTTGCACGTGTTGCCGGCACCATTCGCGGTGAGGCAGTCGAAGAGCACGGAACTGCAGCCGGACGTCCTGGTCTGCAGGGACAGCGATCTCACGGACAAGCTGTTGCCGGTCGCGCCGCTGCTCGCGGTCGAGATTCTGTCGCCCAGCACCGCGCTCATCGACCTCAACACCAAGAAAGCGGTCTACGAGCGGCTCGGCGTACCGACTTACTGGATCATCGATCCGGAGGTGCCGACGCTGACCGTGTACGAGTTCGGTGCGGACGGCCTGTACGAGCAGACGGCCGTGGTCAAGGCGGATGAGGTGTTCGAGGCGACGGCGCCGTTCCCGGTGAAGTTCTCGCCCGCCGAGTTGCTGGGCACTCTGAAGTAACTTCGCGCCTGGCCGGTGACTTCGGCGCAGCATCGCGGTCGTATGACGAGACGGCACCAAAGCTCTCGGACACCTCATGAGGGTCCGGAGTCGGCCGCAAGCTGGTCCGCGATCTGCTCTCAGCTCCGGCACTTTTCCTGATGCTCACGTGGCCCAGCGGCAAGGGCACCGCATTGTCGATGCGGCGATTCGCGGGTTCGAGTCCCGTCATGAGCGCAATTGATCGACTATTTGTCGACGCGGTAGGTGAGGTGCGTGAAGCCGTTGCCCGCCCGAGTCTCCACCAGCTGCAGGTTCAGCGCCGGCACGCCGTCGAACAACCGAGTGCCGGCGCCGAGGGTGATCGGCACGATGCGCAGCCGCAGTTCGTCGATCACGCCCTTCGCGAGGTACTGGTTGATGGTCGTGGCGCCGCCGTGGATCGAGATGTTGCCGTCGCCGGCCGCCTCGCGCGCGAGCTTGAACGCGGCGTCGATGCCGTCGGTGACGAAGTGGAACGTGGTGCCGCCGTCCATCGGCTGCGGCTCGCGCGGGTGGTGGGTGAGCACGTAGACCGGAGCGTGGTACGGCGGATTGTCGCCCCACCAGCCGTTCCAGTCGCGGTCCCAGTCGCCGCGGATCGGGCCGAACATGTTGCGGCCCATGATGAACGCCTTGGTCTCGGCCAGCTTGTCCAGCTGCAGCTGCATTTCCGCGGGGTCTTCCATCCAGGCGTGGAGCTTGCTGCCCCAGCCGTCGCCGCCGTCGTCGCCGAACGGGCGGTCCTCGCTCTGGTGCAGGCCCGCCGAGAAGCCGTCGAGTGAGATCGTCAGGTCGCAGGTCACCTTCGTCATGGGACTCAGCGTGGACCTGTTGACCTATGACGTCCAATGCCAAAACCGCGAGGTTTTCATCGATACCCTTGATGTGTGCTCAGTCTGGTGCACCTCAAGGTCCTTGCCGCGGTCGCTCGGCACGGTTCCGTGACCGAAGCGGCCAAGCAGCTGCACTACTCGCAGCCGTCGGTGAGTCATCATCTGGCGCGGCTGGAGGCGGCGACCGGCGTTCGGCTCGTGCAACGGGCCGGGCGCGGGATTCGGCTGACGCCCGAGGGGCTGCTGCTGGCCGGGCGGGCCGCGGAGATCGTGGGGCGGGTCGACGCGGCTGCCACCGAGCTGGCCGCGCGGGTCGGGCTGCAGGCCGGGCGGGTTCGGTTGGCGGCCAACGCTTCCGCGCTCGCGACGATCGTGCCTCGCGCGGCCGCGGCGCTAGCGGAGGCGCATCCGGGGCTGGAGCTCTCGTTGTTCGACGAGCACCCCGTCGAGGCGTTGCGGATGCTGCGGCACGGGGAGATCGACGTCGCGCTGGTGTTCCGGTTCGCCGGCGCGCCGGTCGAGGAGGGGTTCCGGTTCGTGCACGTCGGGGACGATCCGATCAACCTGATCAGTCAGCGCGAGAACGACAGCGTCGCTGCTCATCGTGAGTCCGCCTGGATCGGCGGATGTTCCCGGTGCCGGGTGGAGCTGGACGCGATCTGCGGGTCCTTCGGGTTCACGGCTCGGATTGCCTCGCACAGCGATGACATGGTCGTCGTGCAGGCTTTGGTCGCGGCTGGTGCCGGCGTGGCGTTGCTGCCCGGGCTCGCGTTGCAGGCCCATCGCCGGCCGGACGTCCACGCCACGCAGATTCCCGGCTTCCGGCGGCAGATCCACGCCGTCACCTACGGAGATCCGCCTGATCCACCCGCGGTCGCCGCCGTGATGGCCGTCCTTGGTGCTGTTTCAGCAACGTGAGTTGCCGGTCCGGCATAACTGGGCGCATCTTTGACAGCATGACGACTGCGCAGGAGTTCTGGGAGACCTTCTACTCGGAGCGGGACCAGGTGTGGTCCGGCAAGCCGAACCCGTTGCTGGTCCGGGAAGCCGAGCGGCTCACGCCCGGCAGCGCGCTCGACATCGGGTGTGCCGAGGGTGGCGACGCCGTATGGCTCGCGAAGAAGGGCTGGCGGGTGCTGGGGGTGGACGTGTCGCAGGTGGCGCTGGACCGGGCGGTCAAGCACGCGTACGACGAGGGGGTCGAGTTCGCGGTGGAGCGGCACGACCTCAAGGAGACGTTCCCCGAGGGGCTGTACGACCTGGTCAGCGCGCAGTTCCTGCATTCGCCGGTCGAGGAGGACGGGGAACGCAACAGCATCCTGAAGAAGGCCGCGGCGGCGGTGGCGCCGGGCGGGTACCTGATCATCGGCGGGCACGCGGGGGCGCCGTCGTGGTCGGAGCACCAGGACCACTACTTCCCGACCACCAAAGACGTGCTCGACCACCTCAAGCTGGCGGACAACTGGATCGTCATCACCGATGAGGTGGTCGAGCGGCCCTTCGTCGGGCCGGATGGTCAGCAGGAGTCGCGCAAGGACAACGTGCTGACCATCAAGCGTCTCTACTGAGGAACCACGTAACCGTGCTCGGTCTTCAGTGAGTGCTGGTAGAAGCGGCCGTCCACCGTGCCGCGCCAGCGCTCGCTGGACGAGCCGTCGGCGTAGGAGAGCACGCCGTTGGTCCGGCCGAAGCCGCCCTGCGTGTCGAGGGTGTCGTCACTGAACTTCGCGCCGTCGCCGACCGTCCACAAGCGACGTCCCATGTGGACCTTGGCGTCGATGCGGTAGTTGTTGTCGTTCACGATGTTCTGCGTGACGTCCACGTTGAGCGGGAAGTCGAAGCCGTCGAGCCTGCCCTTCGAGGAGTACGCGCCGGTCACCTTCTGGTCGGTCTTCTGCTTGGTCGCCTTCTCCGCGAGCGAAGTCGTGTTGGAGAACGTCCAAGCACCCGAGGAGTAAACCTGCTGGGTGCCGTGCGACGTCCTGATCACGCCGCTGGTCCGCCATGCCCGCCGCACCTGAGTCTTGATCGTCACGTCCAGGTCCGTGCCGGTCGTGGAAGTCTTGACGTCAGCGGTGGGAACGTCGCTCGAAGTCAGCGCTCCTGTGACTCGCTGCACGTGCGGATCCGTGGTGGCGAACAGGTTTCCGCCCAACGCCCAGTCGTCCACGATCCCGCGCGGCGGCACCAGGTCGATCGTGTGCGCCTTGCCGTCGGTCAGCGTGCCGATGAACGGGCTCAGGTCGATCGTGTACGGCAGCGTGTCGATCGCGTCGATGGCCGAGATCGGGCGCCACAGCATCGGCGCGACACCGCCGGTGTAGATCACCGAGTACGGGGCGACCACGCCGGCGGGCCGTCCGTCGACGCGCACCTCGACCTCGCGATACGTTCCGCCGCCACAAAGTCCGGCGTCCGGGAACCGGGCGGCGAGGTCGCTCGGCACGTTCGACCACCAGAACTCCTCGCAGCCGCCACCCCGCGCGTAGATCTCCGCGGTCAGCTTCGCGGTGTTCGGCGGAACGGTGAGCTGCTTCGTGAAGTTCTTGCCGTCCTTGAGGAACTGCCAGCCGGGCAACGCGGCGTCAGCGGACAGCGGCAGCACCACGTCGGCCTGGCGAGGTGCCGGATACCGAGGGGAAGCCTGGTAGTAGGTGACCGTGACCTCGATGTCGAACGGGCCGGTGTAGGTGTCGTTGACGACGTTGCCGAGATCCACCACGAACGGCTGCGCCTTGGTCAGCAGCGGTGCGAAAGCCGTGATGTCGCGGTCGAAGTGCCACACGATGCCCGACGGGTCCGGCTCCGGCGTCGACGTGCGCAACACTTCCGCGCCGCCGATCCACAACCCGGCGAGCCGGTCGTACTGACGCCCCTTGCTGCGGCCCGTCCAGTCCAGCACGACCTTCGTCCACGGGCCGGCGCACTCCGGTGGCGGCGCGAGCGTGCCCACGAACGGCTGCCCGTACGAGTTCGCGAACGTGTGCCGCATCGCCGTGACGGTGCAGGACTTCGTCGGCGGACGGCTCACCGCGGGGATTGCCTGGAGCGGGTCCTGGTAGTCCGTGACCACCCGGTCGGCCATCGCCGCGGGCACCGGCATGAGCGCGAGCACGGCCAACGCGGTGGCAAGGAGTCGACGCATGGCCGGACGCTATCGCCGTCCTACCTGTAGAGCACTCGTTCACGGTTGCCGGGAAACGCAAAAGGCCACCCTCGGCACCATTGCCGGGGTGGCCCACACGTGAACCGGTCAGGCGGAACGCAGGAGGCGGTCCATCGCTTGACGGTTGATGATCGACCGGAGCTCGGTCGTCTCCTCGCTGGTGTGGCGGGAGAGGATGGCGTCCAGCTCGATGCGGTCGCTCTCGGAGGTGTAGCTGGCCAACTGCCGCTCCAGGCTCTGACGCTGAAGACGAGCGGCACGGCGCGTGGCCAGGCTCGAGCGCAGGGACTTCACGGACAGGTCGTGGCGGGTCATCTTGTCCTTCCAATCTTGGTTACGGTTCGATAATACACCCTGTTCAGACGACCTGTACCGATGAAGAAGTTAGTTAACTCACGAACTCGGTGAGCAACCTCAGCGCGTTCGCGTACTTGGTCTGCAGACGCTCCTGCAGTGCGGCGTCTAGCCGGGCCATGCGGGCAGGGGAGAGGTTGTCGGCGATGTCCGCGCGTTTCACGGTGAGGGCCAACGGGTTCGCGGCCACGCGGCGCAAGTAGACGTCCTGCGGTTCGTCCGGGAGATGCGACAACGCGACGACGGCATCGACCACAGCAGCGGGACATCCACGGGCCGTGAGGTCGTCTGCGGTCACCGAGGTGTCCTCGATGACGTCATGCAGAACGGCGGCCATCTGCGCGTGTTCACCCTCTACGGACGCCATTACCCGCAGCGGGTGGCCGATGTACGGGCGGCCGGACTTGTCGACCTGGCCGTCGTGGGCGGAGGTGGCGAGGGCGATGGCATCAGAAAGGGTGAACACGCGCACCAAGCTAAAGCAGCGAGAGGTCGACCGCCTGGCCCATGGCCTGATAGCCGGCGTCGGTGAGGTGCAGGTGGTCCGTCCTGGCGAACTCCTCGCGCAGGTACGTCGGCTTCGCGGGGTCCCGGACTGCCTTGTCGAAGTCCGCGACACCGTCGAACGCGCCCGACTCGCGGATCCACTTGTTCACCGCGGTACGCACGGCCTCGCGTGCGTCGGTGTAGTTCGCGTAGCCGCCCATCGGTGTGATGGTCGCGCCCAACACACGTACGTGCTTCGAGTGCGCGAGAGAGATGACCTTCTTGTACCCGTCGCGCAGCTCCTCGAACGTCGCGTCGGGCTTGGCCTTGATGTCGTTGATGCCCTCCAGCACGATCAACGTCCGCACACCCGCGCGGTCGAGCACGTCCCGTGGCGTGCGGGAAATGCCGGAAACCCCATACGTGCCATCACGAAGAAGCTGGTTGCCGGAGATGCCGGAGTTGACCACGCCCAACGAAGTCCGCGAAGCCAGAACGTCCGTCCACCGCCGGTTGGCACCGCCCGTGGAACCCGAGCCGTCCGTGATCGAGTCGCCCAGCGCCACCACGGAACCGCGCACCGAGGACGTCACGGCCACCTCGGACAGGTAGTACCAGGACGAGACCTTCTGCGTGAACGCCGTGCCCGCGACGTCACGGGCGTGGTCGCCGGGAGCCACGTAGTTGGAGGACAGCGCACTGCGGTGATAGGTCGCGACGGCCGGCGCGGCGGAAGCCCAGATCGACACGGCCACCGAGGAGTCGGCGACCGTCTTCAGCGCCACCGGGTCTGACAGCACCTCGCCACCGCGCGGCACCACGACGGACTCGCGGCCGTGGAAAGTCACCCGGCGCGGGGTCGAGTCGAGCGCGGCACCGGTTCCAGGAGGAGCCACCGACACCTTGCCCACGGTCAGGTCGCCCGAGCTGAACACGTTCGACAGTCGCACGCGGACGGTCGAGCCGCCCACGGTCAGCCGGACGATGTTTCGGACCGTATAAGAGGTGCCGCTGACATCCGATGACACCGGTGTCTGCATCGCGGATCCCCACGCCGCCACCCAGCCGGGAGAAGCTGAGACCGGTGTCGCAAATCCCAGCAGTAGAGCCAGAACAGCTACTACGCGCATACCACTCCTCAACATCAAGGCGGCACGCACACGATAAATACATCCGATGACCAGCGCAATGCTTGACCCGGGACAGTGGTCTAGTCCATTTTTAGGCGAACTCACAACATGGCCGCCGCATGATGTGTGGAGGTGGACCATGTCCAAGACCAGACGAGCAGCTATAGCGCTGCTGTCCGCGCTTGTCGCCTGTGCCGGTCTGGTGTTGGTGATCAACGGCAGCGCCGTCGCCGCCAACCTCGCGGCCAACAGCGGCTTCGAGGCCGGCAACCTCAGCGGCTGGACCTGCACCGAGGGCACCAGCGCGACCACGAGCACCAAGCGCACCGGCAGCTACGCCCTGCAGGGCGCGCCCGTCGGGCAGAGCAACGCCCAGTGCCAGCAAACCGTGACGGTGCAACCGAACACGGCCTACAAGCTGAGCGCGTGGGTGCAGGGCAGCTACGTCTACCTCGGTGTCACCGGCGGTGTGGAGAAGCAGACCTGGACGCCGGGCACGAGCGGTTTCCAGCAGCTGAGCGTCGACTTCACCACCGGCAGCGCCACCAGCGTCACGATCTACGTGCACGGCTGGTACGGCCAGCCCGCCTACTTCGCGGACGACTTCAACCTCGACGGCCCCGGCACGCCGCCGACGACCACGACGACGACGTCCACCACCACCACCACCACCACGACCACCACCACGACCGGCAACCCGCCGAACACCGGTCTGCCCAAGCACGTCCTGACGGGCTACTGGCAGAACTTCTACAACGGTGCGCGCGCACTCAAGCTGGCTGACGTTCCCACCACCTACGACATCATCGCGGTCTCGTTCGCCGACGCGACGGGCACGCCGGGCCAGGTCGCGTTCAACCTCGACCCCGGCCTGAGCAGCCAGCTCGGCGGCTACACCGACGCGCAGTTCAAGGCCGACGTCAGGACCGTGCAGAACCGCGGCCAGAAGGTGATCATCAGCGTCGGTGGCCAGAACGGCACCATCAGCGTCAGCGACTCCAACTCGGCCAACAACTTCGCGAACAGCGTCAAGTCGCTGATCGCGAACTACGGCTTCAACGGCGTCGACATCGACCTGGAGAACGGCGTCAACGCCACCTACATGGGTCAGGCGCTGCGCAGCATCTACGCCGGTGGCGGCAACGTGATCACGATGGCGCCGCAGACGATCGACATGCAGAACATGGGTGCGGAGTACTTCAAGCTGGCGCTGGGGATCAAGGACATCCTGACGATCGTCAACATGCAGTACTACAACTCCGGCTCGATGCTCGGCTGCGACCAGCAGGTCTACAGCCAGGGCACGGTCAACTTCCTGACCGCGCTCGCGTGCATCCAGCTGCAGTCCGGCCTGCGCGCGGACCAGGTCGGTCTCGGCCTGCCCGCGTCACCCTCCGGAGCCGGTGGCGGGTACCAGTCGCCGTCCAACGTCAACAACGCGCTCAGCTGCCTCGCCCGCGGCACGAACTGCGGGACGTTCAAGCCGAGCACGACCTGGCCGTCCATCCGCGGCGCCATGACGTGGTCGATCAACTGGGACGCGTCGAACAACTGGCAGTTCGCCAACACGGTCGCCCCTCACCTGGACTCCCTGCCCTAGGTGATGGCGTGACCGACCGGCGGTTCGGGGAGGCCGAACAGCCTCCCCACCGCCGGTGCGACCTCCACAGTGGACAGATCGCCGCCGGCGACGAGCAACGGCACCGGTGCCGCCGGACCGGGAACTCTGCTCACCACGGACTTCAGGTGCCGCAACGCCACCGCGCGGTCGGACGCGGGCCCGGTCCAGCGCAGCTGCCTGCCCGCGACCGCGACTTTGCCGCGCAGCAACGAATCCGCGTCGATGTGACGTTGCCAGGACACCGCGGGGCACCCACCGGCGACGACCACCAGCGCCGATCGTGCCCAGCGCCCGGTCGCCCTGAGGTGCCGGACGAGCTTGCCCACCTGTTCGTCCGAGGTGCGCACGGCCAGCGAGCGGACGATGCCCAGCGGTGGGTCGCAGTCGCCGAACTTCACGTGCACGAGCTCGGGATCCTCCGAGTCGATCAGGGCGTGCAGGGTGTGCGACGTGAACGCGTCGGCCGGGTGCTCGGGATCTGGCAGGACCGTGCGGAAACCCAGTTCCCGCACGGACGACAGGAGGTCGGGAACAGCGGCCCCCGGGAAGCGGGTTCCTTCGTCGAGCAGGGTCAGGAGGGTGGGGGTCAGCGCCTCGCTGACGTCTTCGGGTCGCAGTCCGTCGAGGACCACGACGTACACGCGCCGCATCACCCCGACACCTTGGCCTATCAGCGTGGCCGGAAAGTGAACGGCACAGTTCAGGCGGAATTCGTCCAAATGCCGTTGCGTCATCAAGGACACAGCTGCTTCACCGGGCATCCACCGCCCGGTCCAACTAGGTTGTGCTCATGTTCCACACGCTGGCCGTGCCCGTGATCGCCGCGCCCATGGCAGGTGGCGCCTCCACCCCCGAGCTGGTCGCCGCGGTGAGCGACGCAGGTGGGTTCGGGTTCCTGGCGGCCGGCTACATCACCGTCGAGCAGCTCGCGGAGAAGATCACCCAGACGAGCCAGCTCACGAGCAAGCCGTTCGGGGTCAACCTGTTCGTGCCCGGCACCCGGCCGACCGCCGACATCTCGTCCTACGTGGACCGGGTCAAGGCCTGTGCGCAGAAGGTCGGCGCGGTGCCCGGCGACCCGCGCTGGGACGACGACAACTACGCCGCCAAGCTGGAGCTGGTGCTGGCACTGCGGGTGCCGGTCGTCTCGTTCACGTTCGGGCTGCCGGACGCGGACGACGTGCAGCGGCTCAAGGCGACCGGGACGACGATCGTCGTGACCGTCACCACACCGAGCGAGGCACGGCAGGCGCAGCAGATCGGCGCGGACGTCCTGTGCGTGCAGGGCGCCGACGCCGGAGCGCACCGCGGCACGTTCACCGACGACGGCATCTCGCCCGGCGGTGGCGAGCTGTACGGGACGCTGGCGGCGCTGACACTCGTCCGCAACGCCGTCGACCTGCCGGTGATCGCGACCGGCGGGCTGATGAACGGGGCGGACGTGGCCGCGGTGCTGGCGGCGGGGGCGGTCGCGGCGCAGCTCGGCACGGCCTTCCTCGGCTGCCCGGAGGCCGGAACCACCGCGGTGCACCGGGAAGCACTCGTGGAAGGGGCCCGCCGGACCGCGCTGACGCGGGCGTTCACCGGACGGCCCGCCAGAGGGCTGGTCAACCGGTTCCTGATCGAGAACAGTCCGCACGCGCCCGCCGCGTACCCGAACGTGCACCACCTCACCAAGCCGGTGCGCGCGACCGGTGAGCTGGAGGTCATGTCGCTCTGGGCGGGCACCACGTACCCGCTGGCGACCGCGGAACCGGCCGCCGACATCGTGGCAAGGCTCCACGACGAGCTCACGGATGTGGTCAATTCCTTGGCGGAGCGGTTCAAGCGCGGCTAAGAAGGAGAGCGTGACCTCGCTCTCCGATGAGACGTTCCAGGCGATGATGGACTTCTGGCCCACGTTCGCCACGCTGGTGGGCGTGCCCGGCTGGGACGACCGGCTCGAAGACCTCAGCGTCGACGGGCAGCAGTCCCTGCGCGCACGGCTGGAGGACATCCTCGGTCGTGTCGACGAGAGCGACGAGGATCCGGTCACGCGGGACGTGATCAGGCACCAGGCCACCTCGATCATCACCATGATCGACGCCCGGCTGGTCGAGCACACCGTGTCGTCGGGGTTGAACGCGCCGGTCGCGGGGTTGCTCAGGTGGTCGTCGCAGATCGACTTCTCGCAGCGGCTGCACCTCGTTCCCGGGTTCTTGGAGCAGGTCCAGGAGCGGCTGCGGAACACCGACCGCAAGCCGTTGCGCCGGCACATCGCGAGCGGGGCGGCGCACGTCGAACGGTTCCTGGCCTCGCCGAGGCAGGAGTGGGAGGGCGACACGGACCTGCGCCCGAAGTTCGCGGCGTACCGCGAGTTCCTGCTGTCGCTGGACGGGCGCGACGACGAGCACGCCGGGCTGTGCTGGCTGCCGGAGGGTGAGCAGAACTACGCGAAGCTGGTCCGCGACTACACCACCGCCTCGTACACGCCGGCCGAGCTGCACCAGATGGGCCTGGAGCTGATCGCGTCGTTGCGCGAGGAGTACGCGGAGATCGGCTCGCGGGTGTGGGGAGTTTCGGACGTCGCGGAGATCTTCCGGCGGTTGCGCACGGAACTGTTGTGGGACAACGAGGACGAGATGCTCGCGAGTGCGGTGGAAGCCGTCGCGCGGGCGGAAGCCGAGGCGCCGCGGTGGTTCGGCCGGCTGCCCGAGGCGCGCTGCGAGGTCCGGTTCGTGCCGGAGATCGACCGCGCGAACGCCCCGCTCGCGTACTACCTCGACGCCGCGATGGACGGCTCGCGTCCCGGCACGTACTTCCTGAACCCGTTGGGCGCCAGGGAACGCAGCCGCACGCTCGCGGAGGTCGTGGCGTTCCACGAGGCGACTCCCGGCCACCACTTCCAGCTGTCGATCGCGGCCGAGACCGAGCTGTCGAACCTGCGCAAGTTCGCGTTCATCGACTCCTACATCGAGGGCTGGGGCCTCTACACCGAGCGCCTGGCCGACGAGATGGGGCTGTACTCGTCCGACGTGGCCCGGCTGGGCATGCTCGGCCTGGACGCGATGCGGGCCGGGCGGCTCGTCGTCGACACCGGGCTGCACGCGTTCGGGTGGAGCCGCGGCCAGGCCGTCGAGTACCTGCGGACCAACACCACGATGGACGACTCGGAGATCAACAACGAGATCGACCGGTACATCGAGACGCCGGGGCAGGCGCTGGCGTACATGGTGGGGCGGCTGGAGATCCAGCGGGTGCGGGCCGAGGCCGAGACGAAGACGGGCGCGCGGTTCGACGTCCGGGAGTTCCACGACCTGGTGCTGGAGAACGGCGCGGTGCCGCTCTCGACGTTGAACGACCTGGTCACCGACTGGGCGGGGAGGGCCTGATGTCGCTCGCCGACGAGATGTTCGCCGCGGTCGTGGACCACTCGCCGTTCCTGGCCTCGATGTACGGCCTGCCGGGCTGGGAGGACAAGCTTCCTGACCACAGCGAGGAGGGGCAGCAGGCACTGCGGGCGCGGATCGCCGATGTGCTGCGCCGGGTGGAGACGAGTGACGAGGACCCCGTCACGCTCGCCGTGATCAGGCATCAGGGCGAGACGATCATCGCCAGGATCGACGCCAGGCTGGTCGAGCACACCGTCGCGTCGGGCTTGCGGGCGCCGGTGAACGAGCTGCTCATGATGTCGACGCGGATGGACATGTCCCAGCGGCGGGACAAGATCGCGGGGTACGTCGACCAGGTGAGCAAGCGGGTTCGCGAGTCCGACCGCAAGCCGTTGCGCAGGCACCTGCGGGCGGCCGCGACGCGGGTGGAGAGCTTCCTCGCCGGGCCCGTGCAGGAGTGGGAAGGCCCCGCGTCGGCGGAGATCCGCGCGGCGCTCGCCCGGTATCGCGATGTGCTGACGTCGATCGACGGCCGTTCCGACGACCAGCCGGGGATCTGCTGGCTGCCCGAGGGCGAGCAGAACTACGCCAACCTCGTCCGCAACTACACGACCACCTCGTACACCCCCGCCGAGCTGCACCAGCTCGGCCTGGACGTCATCGCGTCGTTGCGCGAGGAGTACGCGGAGATCGGCTCACGGGTGTGGGATGTCTCCGACGTCGCGGAGATCTTCCGCCGGTTGCGCACGGAACTGTTGTGGGACAACGAGGACGAGATGGTCGCGAGCGCGGTCGAGGCGGTCGCGCGGGCCGAGGCCGAGGCGCCGCGGTGGTTCGGCCGCATGCCGAGGAGCGGGTGCCAGGTCCGGTTGGTGGACGAGGCGGAGCGGGAGACGGCGCCGATCGCGTTCTACCAGCCCGCGACGCTGGACGGGTCGCGGCCCGGCACGTACTGGGTGAACCCGTTGGGCGCCACCGAACGCAGCCGCACGCTGTCCGAGGTGACGGCGTTCCACGAGGCCGTTCCCGGCCACCACTACCAGGTGAGCATCGCGGCCGAGACCGAGATGCACGACATGCGCCGGTTCGCGTTCATCGAGGCGTACCTGGAGGGCTGGGGTCTGTACACCGAGCGGCTCGCGGACGAGATGGGGCTCTACTCGTCGGACGAGCAACGCCTCGGCATGCTGGGGCTGGACGGGATGCGGGCCGGGCGGCTGGTGGTCGACACCGGGCTGCACGCGTTCGGGTGGAGCCGGCAGCAGGCCGTCGACTACCTGCGGGAGAACACCGCGATGCCGGAACCCGAGATCCAGTCGGAGATCGACAGGTACATCGAGGTGCCGGGCCAGGCGTTGGCGTACATGGTGGGGCGGCTGGAGATTCAGCGCGTTCGTGCCGAAGCGGCCGCCCGGCTGGGCGACCGCTTCGACGTCCGCGCGTTCCACGACCTGGTGATCGGGCTCGGACCGGTGCCGCTGTCCGTGCTCGATCAGCAGGTCACTGCTTGGACTGCTGCTTCTCCATGACGGAGTTGCGCCGCGAGTAGGTGAAGTAGATGACCATGCCGATCACGAACCAGATCGCGAACCGCGCCCAGGTCTCCGGGTTGAGGAACGTGATCAGCCAGATCGAGAAGATCACCCCGATGATCGGCACGACCGGCATGCCCGGCGTCCTGAACGTGCGCGGCAGGTCGGGCTGCTTGTAGCGCAACACGATCACGGCGACGCAGACCACGACGAACGCCAGCAGGATGCCGATGTTCGTGAGCTCGGCGGCCTCCGCGATCGGCAGGAACCCGGCGATGACCGCCGAGGCGATGCCCAGCACCCAGGTGATGCGCGACGGCACGTGCTTCACCGGGTGGGTCTTCGCGAACCACTTGGGCAGCAGGCCGTCGCGGCTCATCGAGTAGCCGACGCGGGCCGCGCCGAGCAGGAACGTGAAGAGCACCGTCGTGATGCCGAGGATCGCGCCGACGCTGATGATGATGCCCAGCCAGTTGTAGCCGATGTCCGCGAACGCCGTCGCGAACGCGCTCTCGGCGTCGATGTCCTTGTAGTTGACCATGCCGGTGAGCACGAGGCAGGCCAGCACGTACAGGACCATCGAGATCGCCAGCGAGTAGATGATCGCCTTGGGCATGTGGCGCTGGGAGTCCTTCGACTCCTCGGCGGCGGTGGACATCGCGTCATAGCCGAACACCGCGAAGAAGACCGTTGCGGCACCGGTGAAAGCGCCGCTCAGACCGAACGGGAAGAACGGGTTGTAGTTGGCGGTGTTGATGTGGAAGACGCCGACGCCGATCACCAGCAGGACAACCGCGATCTTCAGGTACACCAACGTGGTTTCGAACCTGGCCGCGTTCTTCATGCCGAGGTTGAGGACGTACGCGATCAGCAGGCAGAGGATCACCGCGAACAGGTTGACCTTGTAACTGCCTGGTTCGACGCCTTGGCTTTCGGTGCCCGGCGCGCCCAGCATCCACTGGGGGAGATGGATGTTGAGGAGGCTGAGCAGTTCGGTGAAGTAGCCGGAGATGCCGATCGCGACCACCGCCACGATCGCGGTGTACTCCAGCAGCAGGTCCCAGCCGATGAACCAGCCGACGATCTCACCGAGCACCGCGTAGCCGTAGGTGTAGGCGCTGCCCGCCTTCGGGATCAGGCCCGCGAACTCCGCGTACGAGAACGCCGCCGCCGCGCTCGCGATACCGGCCACGAGGAACGAGATCAGCACGGCCGGGCCGGCCGTCTTGTTCGCGACGGCACCGGCGAGCGAGAAGATGCCCGCGCCGATGATGCCGCCGATGCCGATCGCGGTCAGCTGCCACAGGCCCAGTGTTCTGGTGAGCCCGTCGCCGGAGTCGTCGGCGATCTGGTCGATGGGCTTGCGCCTGAAGACGCCCTGCGTAGTCATGCCGTCATCTCCCTTGATGGTGGGTCCGGCCGAACGGAGTGTGGTGGCCACACTGCCCGCGTCAACTGTCACGCGGTTTGTCCGGACCCACCAATCAGGGAGCCGATTTTTGGCCGATCGGGCTGTTTACGTGCGGGTGAAGACGATCTTGCCCGCGGTCTCGCCGTCGAGCATGGACTTGAGCCCCTGCTCGGCGTCCTCGAACTTCAGCTCCGCGCCGATCTGCGGCTTGAGGCCGTTGAGGGCGCAGAACTGGATGAGGTCGCCCAGCTCCTCGCGGGTGCCCATGGTCGAGCCGACCACGCGCAGCTGCAGGAAGAAGAGCCGCTGCAGCTCGGCCGCGGAGGCGTCACCGGACGTCGCGCCGGAGATCACCACGATGCCGCCGGGCTTCAAGGCCTTCATGGAGTGCGACCAGGTGGCCTTGCCGACGGTCTCGAACACGGCGTCGACTCGTTCGGGCAGGCGCGCGCCCGACTCGAAGACGGCGTGGGCACCGAGAGTGGTGGCCAGCGCGCGCTTCTCCTCGGTGCGGCCGGTGACCCAGACGCGGAAACCGGCGGCACGACCGAGTTGGATCAGCGCGGTCGAGACACCGCCCGAGGCGCCCTGCACGAGCATCGTCTGGCCGGGACGCAGGCCGGACTTCACGAACAGCATCCGGTACGCGGTGAGCCACGCCGTGCCCATGCAAGCGGCTTCGGCGAACGTCAGGTCAGCGGGCTTGGGCAGTGCGTTGCGGGCCGGAACCGTGACGTAGTCGGCGAAGGTGCCCTGGTGCTTCTCGGTGAGCAGCGTGCGCTTCGGGTCGAGCGTCTCCTCACCGGACCAGTTCGGGTCGCCGATGACGGAGTGCAGCACCACCTCGGTGCCGTCGTCGAGGGTGCCGGCGCCGTCGCAGCCCAGGATCATCGGGAACTGCTCGGGCTTGATGCCGACGCCGCGCAACGTCCACAGGTCGTGCATGTTGAGGCTGGCCGCCTTGACCGCGACGCGCACCCACCCGTTCGGGACCTCGGGCTCGGGGCGCTCGCCGACGCGAAGCGAGGCCAGCGGGTTCTCAGGACTGGGTTCTGCTGCGTAAACGGCGAACATGGTTCGCAACATACCGAGCTTCGGCCTGGGCAAATGCCGTGACACCGGTCACGAGGCTAGGCTCGCGGTCGTGGACTGGCTTTGGCAGTGGTGGGACGGCGTCGAGCTGTGGGTCGTGCAGCTGCCCGTGGCCGTGCAGTTCCCCGTCGTGATGATCGTGGTCCTGCCGCTGTGCCTGGGTGTGGCGCGGCTGATCGACCGGGTCGCGGACTGGGGTGCGAAGAACCCGGCGTCGCGTGTTGACGATGCGGCGCCGGAGCCTGAGCCGGAGAAGGTCGCCGCGTGAGTCCTGGTCGCCGCCTGACCGTCGCACTGGTCGGGCTCATCGCGCTGGTCGTGATCGGGTGGTTCGTCAAGGACAACACGTCCGGGCCTGCGCCCGAGGTCACCAAGCCGGTCGTCACGAGTGCCGCGCAGGGTGAGAAGGTGCCCGGCGCGAACTCGGGTCTCGACATCGAGGCGCTGTCCAAGCTGCCGTCCGAGGCCGCGAAGACGTGGAAGCTGATCGAGTCGAAGGGCCCGTTCCCGTACCCGCGCAACGACGGCGTGACGTTCGAGAACCGGGAGAAGCGGCTGCCCGCGCAGAAGTCCGGGTACTACAAGGAGTACACGGTGCCGACGCCCGGTAGTCCCGACCGCGGCGCGCGCCGGCTGATCACCGGTTCGGAAAAGGAAGTCTTCTACACCGGCGACCACTATTCGACGTTCGTCGTCGTGGACGTGAGCAAATGAAACGACACATTCTCGTTTCGGAAAAGGCCGCGGCGATCTCGGCCATCGCGGCGGCCCTGGACTTTCCGTCGTGGTTCGGGCAGAACCTGGACGCGTTGTACGACAGCCTGACCGATCTGTCCTGGTTGCCCGCCGGTGAGTACGTGTTGGTCGTGCCGGTCGATTTGGATCCTTCCGTTTCCGCGGTCCTTCGTGACGCGGTGAAGCGGAACGCTGAATCAGGTGATCACAAACTGCGGGTTGTTCGCACAGAACGGTGATCCGCGCTGCGGATTCGTTGTCCAGAGTGGACAGTGCGATTCCATGGGAACGCAATTCCGTCGCACGGGCTTTTTGCTCGTGCTCGCCGCGGCCGCCGCTGCCTGCGATTCGGGCGAGGACGTGGGTCAGGTGTCCGCCGCCGCGATGAGCGAGGCCGGGCCTAGTTCGGGTGACCCCGGTTGTACGCAGGAGGATCCGTTCACGCCGTTCGACACGATGGACGGCGACAACCCGATCACCATGCAGAACGGCAGGGTGATCGAGCTGCGCGCGTCGAACAGGTCCAAGTGCGCGTGGGGCCGCATCTCCTCCGGGGCGCCCGGCGAGGAGGTGTGGACCGAGCGCAAGGACCCCACGGCGAACGAGCACGAGGGGCCGCTCGGTCACACGAAGATCGACTCCGGTACCGCCAAGTACACGCCGGCGTTCAAGAACGACGGCAAGGTCATGCGCGCGTGCGGGACATCGCAGGGCAAGACCGAGTGCACCGGCTGGTTCTAGTCGGCTGGCACCCAGGACGGCTTGCGCTTCTCCTTGAACGCCGCGATGCCCTCCTGGCCCTCCGGCCCGCCGAAGTGCTGAGCCGACAGTTCGAGCATGTCCGCGAAGACCGCGCCGAGGTTCGTGGACCGTTCCTGCTGCAGCATCTTCTTGGTGGCCGCGAGGGCGTTGGGGGCGCCGAGCGCGAGCATGTCGGTGTAGCGGCGGACTTCGGCGTCGACGCCGTCAACGGGTACCGCGGAGTTGAGCAGGCCGATTTCCTTGGCCCGCTGGGCGTCGAAGGCCTCGCCGGTCAGGAACAGCTCGTGGGCCTGGCGGGGGAGCAGGCGGGGCAGCACGGTCACCGAGATGACGGCCGGCACCACGCCGATCCGGACCTCGCTGAACGCGAACGTGGCCTCGTTGGCCGCGATGGCGATGTCACACGCCGCGACGATGCCGACGCCGCCCGCGCGGGCCGGACCCTTGAGCGCGGCCACGACCGGTTTTGGGCTGGTCCAAAGCTGCTCCAGGATCGCCGGGAACTCGTTGACGCCCTGGTCTCCCGCGCTCGCGCCGGCGGCCTCCTTGAGGTCCATGCCGGAGCAGAACACGGAACCCGTGTGGGTCAGCACGACCGCGCGCACCTGGTCGTCCTTCGCAGCCGCGCTCAGGTGCTCGGTGAGCTCGCGGCGCAGCTGGGACGACAGCGCGTTGCGGTTGTGGGGGGAGTCCAGCGTGATCGTCGCGATGCCACGCTGCACCTCGTAGTGGACCAGCTCGTCTGCCATGTGGCTGACCTTAGCCTTCGGGTTTGTTGACAGCATGCTGTCGTCGATGACAGCATGCTGTCATGACAACGCAGACGGTGTACCTGGCTCTGGTCGACGGTCTTTCGGACTGGGAGTACGGCCACGCGGCCGCCCAGATCAACCTCCAGGTGTTCCAGCGGCAGCCGGGCCGCTACGAGATCAAGACGGTGGCTGTGTCGTTGGACCCGGTGCGCACGATCGGCGGTGTGCGGATGCTGCCGGACGTGACGATCGCGGACGTCGACGTCGAGGGGGCGGCGATGCTGATCCTGATCGGCAGCGACTCGTGGGAGGCGGGCGCGAACGCGGATCTGGGCGGGCTGGCGCGGCGGTTCCGGGAGGCGGGCAAGCCGGTGGCGGCGATCTGCGGCGCGACGATCGGGCTCGCGCGGGAGGGGCTGCTGGACGACGTCAAGCACACGTCGAACTTCCCCGGCGAGCTCGGCGAGTACAGCGGTTCGGGGCTGTACCAGGATGTTCGTGCCATGCGGGACCGCGGCGTGATCACGGCGGGCGGTGCGAGCGCGCTGGAGTGGACGCGCGAGATCCTGCTGGAACTGGAGGCCTACCGGCCGCGGACCGTGGACGCCTGGTACGAGTTGTACCGCGAGGACAACGTGGCTGCGTTCGAGAGGCTGATGGCGAGTGTCCAGGACTGAGGCCGGCGACGTCCTCACCGACGTCGTGATGCGGACTTTCCGTTTGTACAGCGCGTTCATGGACGCGGCCGAAGTGATGACGAAGCCCGTCGGCCTGACCGCGGCGTGGTGGCAGGTGCTCGGTCCGGTGTTGCGCGAGCCGTTGTCCGTGTCAGGCATCGCGCGGGAGATCGGGCTGGCCCGTCAGTCGGTGCAGCGGATCACGGATCTGTTGGTGGACAAGGGTTTGGCGGAGTACCTGCCGAACCCGGCACATGCCCGCGCGAAGCTGGTCCGGCCTACTGCTGATGGTTTTGCTGCTGTGGAACGGTTGCGGGAGGTGCAGCACGAGTGGGCGAACCGCGTCAGTGCGCAGGTCTCGCTGGAAGACCTGCGCACGACGCTCGCCACGATGACCGCTCTGATCGCTAACTCCTGATGCCCGGCAGGGGGTTGGGCATCAGGAGTCAGCCGATGGTGGTGGTCGTCAGGACGGGGCTGGGGTCCGGGTAGCCCTTCGCGGCGGCGTTGACCGGGAAGCCGAAGACGGTGACGACGGCGGTGAAGGTGAGGCCGGGGGCGTCGTAGCTGGTGCCGCCGAGCTTCGTGGTGATGGTGCCGGTGCCGCCGGCCTGCAGGTTGATCGTGACCGTCGGCAGCTCGAAGTCCGCGCCGCCCTTGATCGGACCGGGCACGCTCAGCACGACGTCGTTGCCCTGCAAGGCAACGGTCGGCGTACCACCCAGCCCGGAGCCGCCGGCCAGTGACGCGGACTGGAACTTCGAGTTGCCCGGCACCGGCAGCTTGAGCGCGAGACCCTTGATCTCACGCACCTGCCGCCCACCGGCCTCGGACGGGATCTTGTTGGGCGCGGGGTCGATGGTGACCTTGAGCGTTCCGTTGGGCGCGACGGTCGCCGGGGCTGCGGCGTCAACACCCTGGTCGAGCGTGAAGTCGGACGACTGCCCGGCGGCGCTCGCCCGGAGCTTGTAGGTGATGGTCTGCGGAGCTGCTGACGCGGTGGTGGCCGAGAACATCAGCATCGGTACCAGTAGCAGGGATGCGAATCCGGCTAGTTTCATGGCCTCTCCCCGTTGAGTGGACGAGGGACATCTCCAGCACGCGGCGTAATCACCTGACTACTCATGAGTAGGTTTCACGTCAACAGTTCACACTTCACATCGCCCGAACGGCGCTGCGCATTCGATCTTGTGGCGGCGGCCGGAAGTGGAAGTGAACGGGGCCAAATGAGCTAGCGCCTGGGGTGGAACGCCATGCTGACCAGGCTCACCAGCACACCGAAGCCGCCCAGGTAGATGCCCGAGGCGACCATCGAGAAGTGAGGTCCCAGACCCAGTGAGCCGAGCACGATCACGACGAGCCCGGCGAGCGTGACCACGACGCCTGCTCGCGACACCACCTTGACCCACAACGGGGCCGTGGCCATGTGCGCGTCGAAAGGATGGCGCCGCCCTCTGGGTAGGTTGGCGCCCGGGTCGTAGCTCTCGAAGTCGTGCAGGCCTTCGGGCATGAGGCACTCTACGTGAGCGGAGGCAGCCAGCCCCGGCTCAGCGCGACCGTCACAGCGGCCGTCCGGTCACTCACGTCGAGCTTCGTGAACACGTGCAGCAGATGGCTCTTGACGGTCGCCTCGCTGACACTCAGCTCCTGACTGATCGCGACGTTGGACAGCCCACGCGACACCAGCCCGAGCACCTCGGCCTCGCGCGCACTCAACCCAGGCCGCTGCACCGCGCTCACGAGCTTGGTCGCGACAGGAGAAGCCAGCACGGTCTCCCCACGCGCCGCCGCCCGCACAGCCTCGATCAACTCCTCGCTGGGCGCGTCCTTCAGCAGGTACGCCGTAGCTCCGGCCTCGATCGCGCGCAGGATGTCTCCATCGGTGTCGAACGTCGTCAGCACGACCACGCGACTGGAGGTCTGGGCAACGACCTGAGCGGTGGCGGTGGCGCCGTCCATGCCCGGCATCTTGAGGTCCATCAGCACGACGTCCGGTGCGAGCTCTTCGGCGAGCCGCACGGCATCCGAGCCTGAGCCGCACTCGCCGATGACGGACAGATCCGCCTCAGCCTCGACGATCGTGCGCAGGCCGAAGCGGACGACGGGGTGGTCGTCGGCCAGCAGCACCCTGATCACGCGTCCTCCAGCAGCACCCGCACGTGCACTCCCGAGCCTGGCGACGAACGGAGCTCGAACACTCCGCCCGCCAACCGCACACGATCCCTCAAGCCGTCCAGGCCGAACCCGCGCGGGGCCTCCGGGCCGAAACCGCACCCGTCGTCGACGATCGAGAGCGAGACGCCGGCCGAGTAGTCGAGAGAGACGGCCACTGACGAGGCGTGGGCGTGCTTGCGGACGTTCGCGAGCGCCTCCTGGGTGACGCGGAGAAGTGTGACTTCGCTGTCGGGCGGCAGTTGCCGGTACTCGCCGGAGACCTTCATCGACGCGGCGAGACCCAGTTCTCGGCCCAGCCGGTCCGTCAGGCGTTCCAGCGCGGCGGGCAGAGCGTTTCCGTCGAGAGCGGCCGGAGTCAATGCAGCCACGAGAGCGCGGATCTCGGCCAGGTTCTCCGCCGTGGTCTGCTCGGCCAAAGCCAGATGTTGGTCGCGCACAACGGGATCAGCAGCGGAGCGAGCGGCCCGGAGCAGCAGCAGAACCGAGGTCGCGCCCTGAGCCAGGGTGTCGTGGAGGTCGCGGGCCAGGCGTTCGCGTTCGGTGAGCACACCTGCCTCGTGGCTGACGTCGGCCAACAGGGCCCGCTCGCGGCTTTGCGAGATGATCCGCGCGATCCACAGACCCAGCATCACGGCCGGGATCACGCTCAGGAAGATGACCACCGCCGCGCCCACCGAGTCGGGGCTGAAGCTGCCGGCGGCCAAGACCACGGAGCCGATCGACAAGGAAGTGACAGCCGTCGCCCAGATCGCGAGGCGCGGTTGCAGCAACGACCAGATGTGCGGGTACAGCGTGAAGAACAGCACCGAGAGAGCGGGCACCAAGGCGAACATCGCGATCACCAGGGGAATCGCGACGGCCAGGTACCTCACGCCCCGCTCGTCCCGCGCCAGAGGGGCACCGACGCGCCAGTACCAGAGGCACAAAGCGCCGAGCAGGACCAGGGCGACCGGCTGGAAGTGGTCCTCTGCGAGCACCAGCACCACGCCGACCAAGGCGAACACCGCGAAAGCCACGTGCCAGGCGACCTTGGTGCGGTCCCAGGCGTCATCGGAGGACACCGGGAAACTGTGCGGGCACGCGCGCGAAAACACCAGTAGCCGGTCGACTGATCACAGAACCCACCGGAACGTCGATGCCGGGAAGAACCCCGGACAGCGACCATTCCGAGCCATGACGAGAAAGAAGTCCGGCCTGGTCCTGCTCATCCTGTCGATGGTCTACGCGGCCGTCATCGCCCTGCTCGCGGTCTCCGATTCGAGCGCCCTCACCGCCGTCGCGATCGCCGGGGGAGCGCTGCTCGGCATCGGCTGGGCGACGGTCGGGTACCTGTCGAACCAGAAGGCCTAGGCGGCGAGGGTCTGGCGGGCGAGGGCGAAGTCGTAGCGGTCCAGCACCAGCTGGGCCACCTCGACGTCGTCACCCAGCGGGCGCGCCACCACGGCGTCGCCCGCCAGCGAAGCCACCTTGTCCGGCAGCAGACCCGGCGCGAGGAACCACGACGCCACGGCAATCCGCGTGGCTCCACGAGAACGCAACCGCTCAACCGCGGTAGGCACGTCCGGCGAGGCGATCGACGCGAACGCGGCCTCTACACCGGCCCACCCCGACTCGCGGGCCCACCGCCGGGCGACCTTCGCCACCGCCTCGTTCGCGGGACCGTGCGACGACCCGGCGCCGGCCAGCACCACGCCCAAAGACCGGTCCCCAAAAGAAACCCCGGCCTCGGACAGCCGCCGCAGAGCCGCCGACTCCAGCCGCGGATCCGGCCCCAGCACATCGGTCACGACCGCGGGCACCCGCGACTCGGCCACCGCGGCCGGAACGTCGACGCGTGCGTGATAAGCCTTGCCCAGCAACAAAGGCACGACAACGGACGGTCCGCGCAGCACATCGCTCAACCGAGGCGCGCACAGGTCCAGGAAGCACCCGCGCACGTCCAACTCAGGTCGCAACGACCGCACGACGTCCAACAGAGCATGAATCGACGCGGCCGAACGAGGATCACGGCTGCCGTGCGCGACGGCGATCAGTGGAATCTCCGAAGACGTCACAGCGCCCCCGTCAAGCCACGTGCCCGAAGCACCGCCCGCTCCAACGGGCGGAACAGCAGCAGCTCGATCCCGATACCCACCAGCAGGATCAGGAAGATCGCGGCGATCACCATGTTGATGTCGTTCAACGACGACCCGTTGTGCAGGTACTGCCCGAGCCCCACCCCGAGCTGAGGCGACGTCGCGATGATCTCCGCGGCCATCAGCGACCGCCACGAGAACGCCCAGCCCTGCTTGAGACCCGCCAGATAGCCAGGCAGAGCCGCAGGCAGCAGGATGTGCCGCGCGGAAGCCAGCCGGCCGGCCCCGAGGGCACGCCCCACCCGAGGCAGCAGCGGCGGAATCTGGTCGATGCCAGCCACCAGCCCGTTGGCGATGGACGGCACCGACCCCATCAGCACCACGAAGTAGATCGTGGAAGGCGTCACGCCGAACCACAGGATCGCGGCCGGAACCCAAGCCACCGAAGGAAGTGACTGCAGACCGGTCAGCAACGACCCGATCGCCGCGCGTACCACCCGGACCTTGGCGACCAGCAACCCGAGCGGCGTGGCGATCACAACCGCCGCGATGAACCCGAACACCGCGCGGTGCAACGAGGTCCACAGCACCTCGAACGCCTCACCGGTCGAGATCGAGCGGACGAGCTCGTTCCACACGTTGACCGGGGCGGGCAGCTGGAACTCCGGCAGGATCGCCGACGCCCACAACGCCTGCCACACGCCCAGCAGCAGCGCGAACGCGATGATCGGTGGCACGCCGGTCTTCAGGAAACGGCGCCAGATCGGCGGCCGGTGCGCCTCAACGGGCACGTCCAGCGCGTCGAGTCCGGCGCCGACCTTGTCGAGCGTGTCAGACGGCGTGGCCACTGATGACCTCTCGCAGGTGGGTGTTGATCTCGTCGAGAACCGTGTCGGAGGACTCCGTGACGTCCCACTCGCGCACCACACGGCCGGGGCGCGAAGACAGCAGCACAACGCGCTGACCGAGCCGCACGGCCTCACGGACGTCGTGCGTCACGAAGATGATCGCGGTGTTCGTGGTCTCCCACACGCGCAGCAGCTCGCTCTGCAACACGTCACGAGTGATGGCGTCCAACGCCGCGAAAGGCTCGTCCATCAGCAGAAGCGCCGGCGCACCGTCAGCCGACACAGTGGTGGACGCCAGCGCGCGGGCAAGAGCCACGCGCTGACGCATGCCACCGGACAGCTCGTGCGGACGCTTGTCCGCGACGTCACCGAGCCGCACCAGCTCCAGCAGCTCCAGCGCACGACGCTTGCGCGCCAACCGGCCCACACCGGCGAAGCGCAGCGCCAGCTCGACGTTGCGGACGGCGGTGAGCCACGGCATGAGCGCGGGCTCCTGGAACATCACGGCCGGGCGCGACGTGTTGAGCTGCAGCTCACCCGACGTCGCGCCGTCCAGGCCGGCGACGATGTTCAGCAGCGTGCTCTTGCCGCAGCCCGACGCGCCGAGAAGGCACACGAACTCGCCGGGCTTGACCTTCAGATCAACCCCGTCGAGGGCCACCACGGCCGAGCTGCCGTGGCCGAACACCTTGCGGACGCCGGCCAGTTCGACGGCAGTATCCACAGTAGACAGAACAGTGGTCTCGAGCGTGGCGGTCATGTCCGTGTCCCCTCGGTACTTACTTCTTGTCCAGACCGGCTGCTTGCACCTGCGGCTTGCCCTGTGCCTGAAGAACCTTGTTCAGCAACGTGAAGTCGGCGTACCCGGCGACGTTCGCGGCCTCGGTGGCCACACCCGCGGTCACGGCGTCCTTCGCGAGCTGCGGGAAGGTCTTCGCCTGCGCGTCCGTGGTCAGCTCGATGTTCTTCCACGCGGCGTCGAGGATCTTGTCGCCGAGCTTCTTGGACGTGAGCTTCTCCAGCGCGGCGTTCACGGTCTTCTTCGCGTCGTCGGCGTTGCTCTTGCCCCAGTCGACCGCGGCGACGTGGCCCTTGAGCACGGCCTCGACGGTCTCCGGGTGCTCCTGCAGGAACTTCGTCCGCACGATGATCACCGTGGTCGGGAACTGCCCGCCCTCCCACAGGGTCTTCTCGTCGAGCAGCACCTTCGCGCCCGCCTCGGCGACGACGCGCGACGACCACGGCTCCGGCAGCCACGCGCCCTGGATGTCGCCCTTCTTGAACAGGTCGAGCGTCTGCGCGTTCTCGACGTTCTGGACGGTGACCTGGCCGGTGAGGTTCTTGCCCGCCAGGTACTTCTTCAGCGCGACGTCCTGGGTGTTCGCGAGCTGCGGCGTGGCGACGGTCTTGCCCTTGAGGTCCTCGACCGAGTTGATCTCGGGCTTCACGACCAGCGCGGCGCCGCCGGACGTGGCGCCGGAGATGAGCTTCACGGCCTCGCCCTTGGACTTCGCGTAGGCGTTGATCGCCGGGCCGGACCCGATGTAGGCGATGTCGAGGGACTCACCGAGGAGTGCGTTGACCTCGTCGGGACCCGCGTTGAAGGTCTGCGTCGTGAGCTTGGTGCTGCCGAGCTCCTTCTTGAAGAGCTCCTTCTCGACGCCGATCAACGCGGCGGCGTGCGTGACGTTCGGGAAGTACCCGATGCGAACCTCGGACGCGGGGCCCTTGGACTGGGCGGCGGGAGCGTCGCTGGATCCGGCGCGGCTGCAACCGGAGAGTGCTGTCAGGGCGATGAGTGCGATGGCAACGGCGGGCTTGAGGTTCACGGCGAATGGGCCTTTCAGGGACCGGGGGAGACGAGGGCGTGGTTGTCAGGGGCAGCGTTTTCGCTACCCCCGGTACAGCTCTCCACGCCGTCCTCAAGAAGCGGCAGCGGAGCCCCGACCAGTCCGGCGGCGAGCGTGGAACCATCGCTCACGTCGATCACCAGGAAGGACCCGGTGCGCCGGCTGAAGCTGTAGTCGTCCAGCGGTACTTCCTCCGCGAGGCGCAGCGCCACGCGGCCGATCTCGTTGAGCTCCAACGATGCGGGGCTGTCCACACTGGACAGCGTCTGCTCGTCGAAGCGGTCGCGCAGGTCGGTGACCATCGCCTGCACGGTGCGCGTGCCGTGCTTGACGAGGACTCGGGCGCCGGGTCGCAGCGGCTTCTCCGCGAGCCAGCAGAGGGTGGCGTCCAGCTCGTCGGTGACCTTGGGCTCGTTGCCCGCCACCGAGATCAGGTCGCCGCGCGAGATGTCGATGTCGTCCGCCAGCAGCAACGTCACGGACTGACCGGCCGCCGCCTCCGTCAGTTCGCCATCTGCCGTGTCGATCTTCGTGACCGTCGAGCGGCGGCCGGACGGCAGCACCACGATCTCGTCGCCCGGCTTGACCGTGCCCGCGGCTACCAGGCCGGCGTAGCCGCGGTAGTCGAGGTGCTCGGCGGTTCGGGGCCGGATCACGTACTGCACCGGGAACCGGAACGGCGCGTCGTGCGGGTCGGGCTCGACCGGCACGTTCTCCAGGTGCTCCAACAGGGTCGGGCCGGAGTACCACGGCGTGTTCGCGGACTTCTCCACGACGTTGTCGCCGGCCAGAGCCGACACCGGGATCTCCACGACCGCGTCCTCGGTGTAGCCGAGAGCCGTCGCGTGCGCCGTGAACTCCTTGGCGATGCGGGAGAACGTCACCTCGTCGTAGTCCACGAGGTCGATCTTGTTGACCGCGAGGACGAGCCGCGGCACACCGAGCAGTGCGAGAACGGCGGCGTGGCGGCGGGTCTGCTCGATGACACCCTTGCGCGCGTCGACCAGCAGGACCGCGAGCTGCGCCGTGGACGCGCCCGTCACCGTGTTGCGGGTGTACTGCACGTGCCCAGGCGTGTCCGCGAGGACGAACGACCGCTTCGGCGTCGCGAAGTACCGGTACGCCACGTCGATCGTGATGCCCTGTTCGCGTTCCGACCGCAGTCCGTCGACCAGCAGCGACAGGTCCGGCGTCGCGAGACCGCGGTCGGCGCTCGCGCGGTGCACGGCGTCGAGCGTGTCCGCGAGCACGGACTTGGTGTCGTAGAGCAGCCTGCCGACGAGCGTGGACTTGCCGTCGTCCACGCTGCCTGCGGTAGCCAGCCTCAACAGGTCGCTCATTTAGAAGTACCCCTCCCGCTTGCGGTCTTCCATGGCGGCCTCGGACAGCCGGTCGTCGGCACGCGTGGCACCGCGCTCGGTCAGTCGTGACGCGGCGACCTCGGCGATCACCGCGTGGATGTCGGCTGCGTCGGACTCGACGGCACCCGTGCAGGAGCCGTCGCCGACCGTGCGGTAGCGAACCGTCTTGCGCAGCAACGTCTCGCCCTCGCGCGCGGTGCCCCACGGGCCCTCGGCGAGCCACATGCCGTCGCGCAGGAACACGTCGCGCTGGTGCGAGTAGTAGATGTCCGGCAGCTCGATGCCCTCGCGCTCGATGTAGTTCCACACGTCGAGCTCGGTCCAGTTGGACAGCGGGAACACGCGGACGTGCTCACCGGCGCGGTGCCGCCCGTTGTAGAGGTTCCACAGCTCGGGGCGCTGACGCTTCGGGTCCCACTGGCCGAACGCCGTGCGCAGGCTGAAGATCCGCTCCTTGGCGCGAGCGCGTTCCTCGTCCCGTCGCCCGCCGCCGAACACCGCGTCGAACTTGTGCTGCGTGATGGAGTCCAGCAGCGGCACGGTCTGCAGCGGGTTGCGGGTGCCATCCGGACGTTCTTCGAGGCGGCCGTCGTCGATCCAGTCCTGGACCTTGGCGACTTCGAGACGCAGACCGTGTTGTGCCACAACGCGGTCGCGGAACTCGATGACCTCGTCGAAGTTGTGCCCGGTGTCGACGTGCAGCAGCGGGAACGGCACCGGCGCCGGGTAGAACGCCTTGATCGCGAGGTGCAGCAGCAGCGTCGAGTCCTTGCCGCCGGAGAAGAGGATCACCGGCCGGTCGAACTCACCCGCGACCTCGCGGAAGATGTGGATCGCCTCGGACTCCAAGCGGCCCAGTGTGTCCAAAGCCCTTGTGGTTTTTGTGACAGTCATCCGTGCAACCCACATTCCGTCTTCGACTGACCTGCCCACCGACCGCTGCGGGCGTCCTGCCCCGGCAACGGCTTCGAGGTGCACGGCAAGCAGCCGATCGAGGGATATCCCTCCTGCACCAACAGGTTCTCGAGAATTCCCTTTTCCTGGATGTAGGCGTTGAACTCGTCGTCGGACCACGGCGCGATCGGGTTGATCTTCACCAGGCCGTTGCGCTCGTCCCACTGCACGATCGGCGTGTTCGCGCGGGTGGGCGCGTCCACGCGACGAACGCCGGTCACCCACGCGTCGTACTTCGCGAGCTCACGGCGCAGCGGAACGACCTTGCGCAGGTTGCAGCACTTCGCCGGATCCGATTGGTACAGCAGGCCGAACTCGCGTTCCTGGTCCTCGACCGACTGCTCGGCCTCGGCGTTCACGATCCGCACGTCCGGGTAGACGACACCGACCGCGTCCCGCACACCGATGGTCTCCGGGAAGTGGTACCCGGTCTGCAGGAACAGCACGTCGAAGTCCGGCTTCACCTTGGCGGCGAGGTCGATCAGCACGGCGTCCTGCATGTTGGAGGCGACGATGTAGCTGTCGCCGAACGTCCGCGCGGTCCACTCCAGCGCCTCGATCGCGGAAGCGTTGGCCAGCTCCTCTTGCGCGGCTGCGGCGACGATCTTGAGGTCTTCCTTGAGATCGCTCACTTCTTCACCTCCTGCGGCAGGTTGAGCCCGACGAACGAGACCTTGAAAACACGGCGGCAACCGCTGCACAGCCACGCGTAGCTGGGTTCCTCCTGCGGGCGGAGGTCCTCGTCGCCGCAGTAGGGGCAGTAGAACGGCGTCGCGCGTTCGCTCACTTCAGGTCACCCTCTTCCGCGCGGGCGACCCACTGGGCGAAACGCTCGTCTTCTTCGCGCTGGGCAACGAAGTTCCGCACGACCCGCTCGACGTACTCGGACAGCTCGTTCGCGGTGACCTTGTGGCCGCGCAGCTTCCGGCCGAACCCGGCGTCGAGGCCGAGCCCGCCGCCGAGGTGCACCTGGAAGCCCTCGACCTGGTTGCCGTCCTCGTCCGTGACGATCTGACCCTTGAGGCCGATGTCCGCGGTCTGGATGCGGGCGCAGGAGTTGGGGCAGCCGTTGATGTGCACCGTGATCGGCTCGGTGACGCCGTCGACGATGTCCTTGAGGTTCGCTTCCAGCTGCACGACCAGGTCGTTGGCGCGGGCCTTGGTCTCGACGATCGCGAGCTTGCAGAACTCGATGCCGGTGCAGGCCATGATCCCGCGGCGCCACGGCGACGGGTCGACCTGCAGGCCCAGCTTGGCGAGGTCGCTCTTGAGCGTCTTGACCTCGTTCTCCGGCACGTCCAGCACGATGATCTTCTGCTGCGGCGTGAACCGGACGCGCCGCGAGCCCGCCCGTTCGGCGAACTTCGCGACCTCGACCAGGATCGAGCCGGACACGCGGCCCGCGATCGGCGCGGCGCCGACGTAGAAGAGGCCGTCCTTCTGCTGGTGCACGCCGATGTGGTCGAGCTGCTGCTTCAGAACCTCCGGCGCGGGGCCGTCGATCATCTTGCGCTTGAGGTACTCGTCCTCGACGACCTGGCGGAACTTCTCCGGGCCCCAGTCAGCGACGAGGAACTTGATGCGCGCGCGGTGCCGGAGCCTGCGGTAGCCGTAGTCGCGGAAGACGCTGATGACCGCTTCCCACACGTCGGGCACCTCGTCGAGCGGCACCCAGGCGCCCAGACGCTTGCCCAGCATGGGGTTCGTGGACAGGCCGCCGCCGACCCAGAGGTCGAAGCCGGGCCCGTGCTCGGGGTGGTCGACGCCGACGAACGCGATGTCGTGGATCTCGTGCGCGACGTCCTGCAGGCCGGAGATGGCGGTCTTGAACTTGCGCGGCAGGTTGGAGAAGCGCGGGTCGCCGATGTAGCGCTCGAGGATCGTGTCGATCGCCGGCTGGCCGTTGATGATCTCGTCCGTGGAGATGCCGGCGACCGGCGAGCCGAGGATGACGCGCGGGCTGTCGCCGCACGCCTCCATCGTGGTGAGGCCGACCGCTTCGAGCTTCTGCCAGATCGTGGGAACGTCCTCGACCCGGATCCAGTGGTACTGGATGTTCTGCCGGTCGGTGATGTCGGCGGTGTCGCGCGCGTAGGTCTGCGAGATCTCGCCGAGCACCGTCAGCTGCTGCGTCGTGAGCGCACCGCCGTCGCTGCGAACGCGCATCATGAAGAACTCGTCGTCCAGCTCCTCCGGCTCGAGCGTGGCCGTGCGGCCGCCGTCGATCCCGGGCTTGCGCTGGGTGTAGAGGCCGTACCAGCGGAACCGTCCGCGCAGGTCGGCCGGGTCGATCGAGTCGAAGCCCCCGCGCGCGTAGATGTTCTCGATGCGGGCCCGGACGTTGAGCGGGTTGTCGTCCTTCTTGCTGCGCTCGTTGGGGTTCAGCGGCTCTCGGTAACCGAGCGCCCACTGCCCCTCGCCGCGACGCTGCTTGGCTCGCGGTGACGTCTGCGGCGGGACCATCGCCATCCTCCGGGAATTCGAGGCGCTTGCCGCGCATGCGAGCCCAGAGGTGCTTGTGGTGGGGGCCTCGTCAGCGCACCAAGCGCCGACGGGAACAAATCAGCGCGCGGTTATGCCGAACGACGGCACATCGCGCTGGAGACACGACGGAAGTCGACGTGGCGGCGGGCCACGAGGCGGACTCCAGTCGAATGCATGACCTCAGTGTGCCTGGCGTCCAGAGCATGGTCCACCGCCAACCGAATGCTGGGATTGACGAGGGGAAGTTGACATCCTAGGCTGGTTTCACTCCGTAATATCTCTGTCACCGACAGACACATCGCCTGGCTGTGCACCGCCGATCGGGCTGTGTAGGGGACACTGGGCGCCATGCCCTCCGCTTTGCCCGAAGGCGAGCCCGCGCCCGCCGACGGTTCGCTTCCCCCGTCCGCTCTCGCCGGCGTCGGTTCGCGCCCGTTCGGCATCTACGTGCACGTGCCGTTCTGCGCGACCCGCTGCGGCTACTGCGACTTCAACACCTACACGCCCGGCGAGCTCGGCTCGTCCGCGTCGCCCGAGTCGTGGCTGGAGGGGCTGCGTCGCGAACTCGACCTGGCCGCGTCGGTTCTCGGTGGCGGCGTGCCGGCGTCGACCGTGTTCGTGGGTGGTGGGACGCCTTCGTTGCTGGGTGCCTCGGGGCTGACTGATGTGCTGGACGCAGTGCGCAAGTCGTTCGGCCTGGCTCCCGGCGCCGAGGTGACCACGGAATCCAATCCGGAGTCGACGTCTTCGTCGTTCTTCGACGGCATCCGGGCGGCGGGATACACGCGGGTGTCGCTCGGCATGCAGTCCGCGGCCAGGCACGTGCTGGCCGTGCTGGATCGCAAGCACACGCCAGGCCGTCCGGTCGATGCCGCGCGGGAGGCTCGTGCGGCCGGGTTCGAGCACGTGAACCTGGACCTGATCTACGGGACGCCGGGGGAGCGGCCCGCTGATCTCGCTGCTTCGTTGAACGCGGTGCTGGAGGCAGGCGTCGACCACGTGTCCGCCTATGCGTTGATCGTGGAGGACGGCACCGGGTTGGCCCGGCGCATCCGCCGGGGTGATCTGCCGATGCCGGACGACGACGTGCTCGCGTCGTCCTACGAGATGGTCGACTCGGTGCTCTCCGGTGCCGGCTTCGACTGGTACGAGGTCTCGAACTGGGCCACGTCGCCTGCGGCCCGGTGCCAGCACAACGTCCTGTACTGGAAGGGCGCCGACTGGTGGGGCTTCGGGCCAGGCGCGCACAGCCACGTCGGCGGGGTCCGCTTCTGGAACGTGAAGCACCCGGCGCGCTACTCGTCCCTGCTCGCGGAGGGGAAGTCACCGGCGGCGGGGCGCGAGCTGCTGTCGGACGAGGACCGGCGGGTGGAGCGCGTGCTGCTGGAGCTGCGCCTCGCCGAAGGCCTGCCGATGGACGTGCTGGACAGCGCCGGGCGTGAGGAGGCGAAGCAGGCGATCGCCGACGGGCTGCTCGAACCGCTCGACGACCGCTGCGTGCTGACCGACCGCGGCCGGCTGCTGGCTGACGCGGTGGTCCGGCGCCTGCTGCCCTAGCGCGCCCGGATGTCGTGCTGGCTGTGGACCTCGGTCAGGTGCTGCCCCTTCTTGTCGTAGGTGACGGTGGCCCACCACAACCCGTCCGCGCGTCTGGCCGGCTCCCAGACCAGCGTGCCGCGCCACCACTCGTCCTCGCTCAGGACGAGGCACGGCTTCTCGTCCGCACGGTGCTCCTGACCGTGCCGCTCCAGCCACGTGGGAGCGCAGCAGTAGTCGCACGGCTGCAACTGACCAGGACCGACGTCCGTCCGCCGAACCTCGACGATCTCGTGCGCGTCCTTGCCGATCAGCCGCAGCCGGGTTTCGCCGCTGTGCAGCCACTCGCAGCTCGGGTCGTTGTGGAAGGTCCGGCCGCCCTTCGTCCGCCAGCCCTGCTCGCTCTCCAAGTCCCCACCTCTGTCTCGGATGGTTTGGACCCTAGCGAGCACCACCGACAAAAACAGGGCCGTCCGGGTTCACCGCAGGTCAGGGTCGTGGGACCTTGATGTTGGAGTAGCGGTCCCAGCCCTCGGAGATCCGCTTGAGGTACAGGTCGGCCTGGGCCGCGTCGATCACCCAGTTCCACTCCCCGGTCGGCGGGGCCGGGTACGCCCGCACCTGGGCGGCAACGGTCTGCGCCTCGTCGAGACCGTCCCAAATGGACTGTGCGAGTGCGGTGGACGGCTGCTGGACGTAGATCCGGTAGCCGAAGTACGCCTTCGCGACCGACCGGTGCAGCTCGGCGGTCATCACGGTCCGTTCGAAGTAGGCCTTCAGTTGCGCGTAGTCGTTGGGGCGCAGCAGTTTCCGGACGTGCTCGATGTCGCGCAACGACGCTTCCGCCTGCTGCACGCCGTAGTTCTTCTCGACATTGAGGTAGTCGAGGTACTCCTGCGTCATCAGGTTGCCGGGCGTCACCCAGCCGCGGTCGAGCACGTAGCCGGCCTCGCGGCGCAGGATGCCGTCGGTCTTGCACGCGGGCGGTGCGAGGTGGTTCGCGACATCGATCCAGTAGTGGAAGGACTTGTTCACGCCGTGCCGCACGTTCGCGACGGGCGGGTCGATCCACTTGCCGGACACGCTGCGGTGGTAGCTGGAGCAGTACGGGTCGTAGTCCAGGCGCGAGTGGTTCGCGGTGTTGCTGCCCAGCGTGTAGAGCGTCGAGGTGATGATCTCCGGCGAACGGGCCAGCGCGCGGGCCACGAGTGGTGCCGCGAGCAGGCCGTACTTGCGGGCGGCGAACTCCAGGTATATCTGCGAGTTCGAGGCGCCTTCCGAAGCTCGCTTCAACGCGAACAGGTTGATCTCGGTGGGAGTGCCCACGATGCGCGACTCGTCGTAGCGGTCGGTGCGGGCGACGTAGCCGATCACGTTGGGGAGCTTGCGGTAGTGCCGCAACCGGTCGGCGTGCTCGGCGACGAGCGCGTTCGCGATCTTGCCCTGGCCGTTGTACTCGCCGGTGGTGTCGTACTCGATCAGCACCGGGCGTTTGATGCGAGGGACGGTGACGTCGATCGGGTGCGTGAGGAAGAAGTCGTGCGGCTGGGCCTTGGCCATCACGCGGACGCGCTGGTTCCGCACGCGGTCGATGGCGCCGATCGTGCGGTCCATCTCGGCGGGGTAGTAGCCGAACGTGCGCAGGTAGAGCAGCATGCCGCGCTCGTCGATCACCGAAGCGATCTGGTCGACCAGGAAGGCGAGCTTCTCCTCGGCGCTCTTCAACCGCGCCGAGTACTGGTTCTCGACGCGGGCGCCGGTCTCGATGAACGTCAGGACGATCGAGTCGACGTCCGGGATCAGGTCGAGCATCGCGCGGTAGTCGCCGCGGAACCAGTCCCAGAACGCCGGGTTGTCGAGGTCGATCGTGCCGCCGGGGCCGGTGCGGTACTCGGCCGGGTAGTAGGCGAGGTTGTAGAGGGCGTGGTCCCAGGCCGCGACCTCTTTGACGCCCGACGAGTGGGCCAGGTCGGTCAGCCGGTTGACCTGCGCCTGTCTGCGCGGGTCGCGGACGTCCTGCAGGTCCATCACCACCTCGTGGGACAGCTGCAGGTGGTTGACCTGGTACTTCCGCGCGGCGCTGATGACCTGATCGGCGCCCGCGTCGCTGTCGGACAGGATCGTCCAGCCCCGGACGGAGTTGTGGATCGAGTCGTGTGCCGCCGCGACGCCGGGTGGCGCGAGCAGCGTCACCGCCAGGAGCAGACACCAGAGCTTGCGCATGCGCACCCCTCACTGGACCGGGGCGACGGCGTCTTCACCCAACGGTTCGGCCGACTCGCCGGTCAAGGGGACCGCCGAGTTCTGCGGTGTTTACATTTCAGGCTGTTTCCAGTGCTAACGTCGGAAGTGTTAGCACTGGAAACACGAGGTGGGGGACATGAGCGAGAAACTGCGCATCGTCGGTCTGGAAGAGCACGTCGTCCTGCCGGTCGTTCAGGACGCGTGGGCGAAGGTGGGCGCACGCCAGCCGTACGGCGAGGACCACCCGGTCATGCGGCGGTTGCGCGACGTCGGTGACCAGCGGCTCGCCGACATGGACGAGCAGGGCATCGACGTCGCGGTGCTGTCACTGGCGTCGCCCGGCGTGCAGAACCTCCCGGCCGACGCTGCCGTGAACGTCGCGCGCGAGGCCAACGACGCGCTCGCCGAGATCGTCGCGGCGCGTCCTGACAGGTTCCAGGCGTTCGCCGCCATCCCGACGTCGTCGCCCGAGCACGCGGCGGCCGAACTGGAGAGAGCGGTCACGCAGCTGGGTTTCCCAGGGGCGATGCTGTACGGCCGGACCGGGGACAAGCTGGCCGACGCGCCCGAGTTCGACGACCTCTACGCCACCGCCGAACGGCTCCGCGTGCCGTTGCACTTCCACCCGCAGGCACCGGTGGAGGCCGTTCAGCAGGCCTACTACTCGGGGCTGCCGGGCGGACTCGGGCCGGCGCTGGCCACCGCCGGAATCGGCTGGTACTACGACCTCGGCGTGCAGTACCTGCGGATGATCTTCTCCGGCGTGTTCGACCGGCACCCCGACCTGCAGGTGATCGCCGGGCACTGGGGCGAGGTCGTCCTCTTCTACCTCGACCACGTCGGAGTCCTGCGGGACATGGCCGGACTCGAGAGGCCACTGGCCGACTACTTCCGGCAGAACTTCTGGGTGGCCGGCAGCGGCACGGTCAGCGAGCGCTACCTGCGGTGGACGGCCGAGGTCGTCGGGACCGATCGGATGCTGTACTCCACCGACTACCCGTACACCTTCGGCACGCGGCCCGGCGGCTTCCCCCACCTGGACACCAGCGGTGGCGTCGCCCGGTCGTTCCTGGAGAACGCGCCGTTCACCGACGCGGAGAAGATCGCCATCGGCTCGGGCAACTGGGAACGGCTGACGAACCGCTCGCGTCACGCCGGAGCGGGCACCAGCCGGTAAATCGGCTGGGTAAACTCGGGAGTAGTGGACACGGAGGTGAGCAGCGGTGAACGCCGATGAGCGTCGGTTCGAGGTGTTGCGCGCCATCGTCGCCGACTACGTGTCCAACCAGGAGCCCGTGGGGTCGAAAGCCCTGGTCGAGCGGCACAACCTGGGTGTGTCGAGCGCGACCGTGCGCAACGACATGGCCGCGCTGGAGGACGAGGGCTACATCGCCCAGCCGCACACCAGCGCCGGCCGGGTGCCGACGGACAAGGGCTACCGGCTGTTCGTCGACAAGCTGAGCGAGATCAAGCCGCTCTCGGTCGCCGAGAAGCGGGCGATCCGGAGTTTTCTCGACGGGGCGCTCGACCTCGACGACGTGATGCGCCGCAGCGTCCGGTTGCTCGCCCAGCTCACCCGGCAGGTGGCGGTGATCCAGGTGCCGACGCTGTCCCGCGCGGCCGTCCGGCACCTGGAAGTGCTGCCGATCACGCCGTCGCGGCTGATGCTCGTGCTGATCACCGACACCGGCCGGGTCGACCAGCGGATCGTCGAGCTGGGCGACGTGATCAGCGAAGAGGACACCGCGCACCTGCGCGGCCTGTTGAACCAGGCGATGTCGGGCCAGCGCCTGACCGACGCCTCGGTGCGGGTCGCGGACCTGCCGGACGAGGTGCGGCAGGACCTGCGCGACCCGATGCTGCGGGTCGCGACGGTGCTGATCGAGACGCTCGTCGAGCACCCGGAGGAACGGCTCGTGCTCGGTGGCACGGCGAACCTCACCCGCAACGTCGCCGACTTCCCCGGCTCGCTCCGGCAGGTGCTGGAGGCGCTGGAGGAACAGGTGATCGTGCTCAAGCTGCTCGCCGCCTCCCGCGACCCCGGTCGCGTGCTGGTGCGCATCGGCGAGGAGAACGAGGCCGCTGAGATGCGCAGCACTTCGGTGGTGTCCATCGGCTACGGCAGCCGCGACAATCCGCTGGGCGGTCTCGGCGTCGTCGGACCCACGCGCATGGACTACCCCGGAACAATGGCGGCCGTCCGCGCGGTTGCCAACTACGTCGGTGAGATCCTCACCGGCCGTTGAACCATTGGAACCCGAGAACTTCTTGCTCTGAAAGATGAACACGAAAGCGAACAAGGTGGCCAGGGATTACTACGGCATCCTCGGTGTCTCGCAGAACGCGACACAGGATGAGATCAAGCGCGCCTACCGCAAGCTCGCCAGGCAGCTGCACCCGGACGTCAATCCCAACGAGGAGGCCCGCTTCAAGGAGGTGACGGCCGCCTACGAGGTGTTGTCGAACCCCGAGAAGCGCCGCGTCGTCGACCTGGGCGGCGACCCGCTCGACTCGGCCGGTGGTGGACGCGCGGGCGGTGACCCGTTCGCGGGCTTCGGTCTCGGCGACATCATGGACGCCTTCTTCGGCGCCACGACGGGCGGCGGCCGCGGTCCCCGCAGCCGGGTGCAGCCGGGCTCCGACGCGTTGATCCGGCTCGACATGACGCTGGAGGAGTGCGCGGCGGGCGCCACCCGTGAGCTGACCGTCGACACCGCGATCCTCTGCGACCGCTGCCACGGCGCCGGCACCAACAGCAACTCCAAGCCCGTCCAGTGCGACACCTGCAACGGCCGCGGCGAGGTCCAGTCCGTGCAGCGCTCGTTCCTCGGCCAGGTCGTGACGTCGCGCCCGTGCCCGGTGTGCCGCGGCTTCGGCGAGGTCATCCCCGACCCGTGCCAGCAGTGCGCGGGCGACGGCCGGGTCCGCTCGCGCCGCACGATCTCCGTGAACATCCCCGCCGGTGTCGCCGAGGGCATGCGCGTGCGCCTCGCGGGCCAGGGCGAGGTCGGCCCCGGTGGTGGTCCGGCCGGCGACCTCTACGTCGAGGTCGAGGAGCACCCGCACGAGATCTTCGAACGCGACGGCGCCGACCTGCACTGCGTCGTGCAGATCCCGATGACGACGGCTGCGCTCGGTGCCACGTTGCCGCTGAAGACGCTGGACGGCGAGGAAGAGCTGGAGATCGACCCCGGCACGCAGCCGAACACGCAGCTCGTGCTGACCGGCCGCGGCATGCCGAAGCTGCGCTCCACCGGCCGTGTCGACGGCCGTGGCGACCTGCACGTGCACCTCGAGGTCGTCGTGCCCACGAAGCTCGACGCCGCGCAGTCCGCGTTGCTGCGCGACCTGGCCGAGATGCGCGGCGAGAACGAGCCTTCGTTGTCCCACAACGGCAAGGGCGGCGGCGGGCTGTTCTCCCGCTTGCGTGCCTCGCGCGGTCAGCGGTGACGCTGCCGGTCTTCCTCGTCTCCTCGCTCCCGTCGGGTTCGGAGTTCGTGCTCGACGGCCCCGAGGGTCGTCACGCCGCTACGGTGCGACGTCTGCGCGTGGGCGAGGAACTCCTGCTGTCGGACGGCTCTGGTGTGCTGGCGCGCTGCTCAGTGGTCGCTGTCGAGCGGGATTCGTTGGCACTGAAGGTTCTTGAGCGCGCGGAGGAGCCTCCTGCTTCTCCGCGCGTGGTGCTGGCGCAGGCGCTGGTGAAGGGTGACCGCGGCGAGCTCGCCGTCGAACTGGCCACCGAGGCCGGTGTGGACGGAGTGGTGCCGTGGCGCGCTGCCCGGTGCATCACGAAGTGGGAGGACGGCCCGCGCGGCGCGAAAGCTTTGGGGCGCTGGCGTTCCACGGTTCGTGAGGCGGCGAAGCAGGCCCGCCGTTCGCGCGTGCCATTTGTCGACGAACCCGTGAGCACGGCACAGCTTTCCCAACGCGTGTCGTCCTCCGCGCTGACCCTCGTGTTGCATGAGAGCGCGACCGACCGGCTGGCTGACGTTCCGCTGCCTGTTGATGGAGATGTGCTGCTCGTCGTCGGTCCCGAGGGCGGGATCACGCCCGAGGAACTGGAAGTTCTGCGATCTTCGGGGGCGCGGATCGTCCGATTGGGCCCAACTGTTCTGCGTGCTTCTACCGCTGCCGCGGTTGCTCTTGGTGCGCTCGGGGTACTCACCTCTCGTTGGTGACCCCAGTCACTCCCAAGGTGAACATCGGATGGATTGGCTTGACGGAAGTTGTAGCGAATCGCAGGCCGATGGGGTTACCCTGATGGCCAGAGGGGTTGATTGGTCTATCCGGAAACGGAGTAGACGATTAGGCCCTTCTGACCAAAGACTCGCCGGACACCTCCCCCCTCGGTCCGGCGTCGGCGCCTCGCGGCGAAGCGACCCCCAGGCTTCGGACCGCGAGGCGCCTCCAAATCTCTTTCGCGCTGGCTGCTCGGTGCCTGCGGCACCTCGCCGCCGGCGCGATTTGCTGTCTTTTGGGGGCCGAGCCCCCAAACCCCAGCCGGCGGGCTCCGCCCCCGGACCCCCGGCCGACTCGCCTTCGGCTTCGCGGCCCATCATGAGTAGCGCCGTCCGGTCCTGGAAACGTTTGTGTTCTCTAGCCTTTTGCGTAAGTTCTGCGTGTGCAGCGGATTGCTTACGGTGATCACCCCAGTCAGTTCGGCGAGCTTTATCTTCCCGACGGCGTTGCTGAGGGTGCTGTTGTCGTCATTCACGGTGGTTTTTGGCGCCAGCGATACGGTTTGGAACTCGGGCGGCCGCTTGCCGATGTGCTTGTGAAGGACGGGTTTGCCGTTTGGAACATCGAGTATCGGCGTCTTGGCGGTGACGGTGGGTGGCCAGTTACTGGACAGGACGTGTTGGCCGCCATTGACGCCGTCGACATCGGGCCCGTGGTGACGCTCGGACACAGCGCCGGCGGGCATCTCGCTGTGTGGGCGGCCAAGCACAGCGAGCGAGTGGTCGGAGCTGTGGCCCAGGCAGCCGTGCTCGACTTCACGAAACACATCACGCATCGGGCGTTGGAGCTGTGCACCGAGGAGCAGTTCGCGGAGGCTTCACCGACGGCGCTGGTGCCGATCGGCAAGCCGGTGATCTGCGTGCACGGTGATGCCGACGAGGACGTGCCGGTGCAGCAGAGCATCGATTTCTGCGGCGTGGAACCGCAGGCGGAACTCGTGGTGGTCGAGGGCGCCGGGCACATGGACGTGATCACGCCGGGCACCGAGTCGTGGCAGCTGTGCCGCGCGGCTGTCGGGCGGCTTGCGGGCGGCTGCTAAAAAGAGCCGGTGCCGAAGGTTGTCGACCACGAGGAACGCCGCCGCGAACTCGCCGAGGCCGTGTGGCGAATTGTGCGGCGGGACGGGATCGACCACGCGTCCGTGCGCGCCGTCGCGGCCGAGTCGGGGTGGTCCAGCGGGTCGTTGCGCCATTACTTCCCCACACAGGATTCCTTGCTGGGCTTCGCGATGGAGCTCGCGTACCGGCGGTTCATCGCGAGGCTGGAGAAGCTCGACACCTCGCTCGGCAACCGGGAGCTGTTGAGGGCCTTCGCACACGAAATGCTGGCGTTGGACGAGGAGCGGCGGATTGAGGCCGCCGTGTTGTTGTCGTTCCTGCCGCGGGCGATGGTCGAGCCGTCGTTGCACGAGTTGGAGCGCTACGGCACGAGAGAGCTCTACGGCGAGATCGCGCGCGTTCTGACGGCTGCTCAGGAGGCGGGGGAGTTGCGGTCCGAAGTGGTGCCGATCAAGGCGGCGCGGCGGTTCATCGTGCTGATCGACGGGCTCAACATCCACCACGGGCTCGGGCCGGAGGAGCTCACGGCAGAGGACATGATCGAGGCCGTCGACGAGCAGCTGGACCGGTTCTTCGCTTAGCTTGCAGGCATGTCCTGTTTGTTCTGCCGGATCGTCGCCGGCGAGATTCCCGCGACGGTCGTGCACGAGACCAAGACGACGCTGGCGTTCCGCGACATCCACCCCAAGGCGCCGGTGCACGTGCTGCTCATTCCGCGCGAGCACGTGCCGAACGCCGTCGACCTCACCGGTGAGCAGCTCGGCGACCTCTTCGCCGCCGCTAAGGAGATCGCCGAGGCCGAAGGGGTCGCGGAGACCGGCTACCGGCTGCTGTTCAACACCGGGCCGGACAGCGGGCAGGAGGTCTTCCACGCCCACCTGCACGTGCTCGGCGGCCAGCGTCTGTGAACCACAGCGTCTTCGACCGGGATCAGCCGAGCGCCCAGGACGCCGGCGCGAAGTAGCGCGACCGGTCGCCGGGTGGTGCCGTCGCGCCACGGATCATGAGCGCGCAGCCGCCGTAGTTCTCGAACCCGTTGGCGCACACGAAATCGGCGACCTCCTGCCCGATCACGTCCATGCGCACGGGGCCCGCCCCCGCGGCCACGTCGGAGATCATCGCGCAGGCGTCCGCGGCGGTGGGCGCGATCAGCGGGCCGATCGCCAGCCGGTCGCCGACGACCCGCGTGCCGATCAGGCCGAGGCCGGACGCGAACTCCGCGACGCGCAGCGCGTAGGCGGACCTCGCCCACAGCTCGTCCCGCGAGAAGCCGCACACCTCGCGGTCCAGCGCGATCAACGCGGGCAGGTCGGCGGAGGTCGCCGCACGCGTGACACCGGTGGCGGAACCGGTGAACACGCCGCCGTGCTGGACCGCTTCCCCGACCGGGTGAAAGCCGAGCTTCGCGTACAGCGGCTCGCCCATGCCGGTCGCATACAGCACGGATACGTCGTGCGTACCGATATCCAATATATTGGATACGAGTGCGGTGGCCACGCCCCGGCGTTCGGCCCACGTCCCGACCAGCACGCCGCTGATCGCCTGGCCTTCCGGGTACGGCGTCAACAGCGTCGTGCCCAAGATGCCGCCGCCCCTGGCACCGGGCTCGAACGCGCCGAGCCCCGGTCCGAGCGAGAGCAGCAGCTCCCACTGCGCCGGGGTCCACGCCCAACCCCGGTCCGTGACGAGCTTCATGCAGTCAGGTATGTCGGCGACGCCGAGCCTGCGGATCTCCACAAGGCCTGAGCACACACGGTGAGCAATCCGGTAGCCACCCATTTTCGGCCGGACTAGCATCGACGCATCAGATCCGAGCGACAGGAAGCAGGCCGGGGCCACGTGGCCGAAGAAACACAGCAGAGCACCAAGGAAGGTCAGTCCCGGTTCGCCGTGCCGGAAGGTGCGGTGCTCAGCCTGCTGGGGTCGCGCGACGAGAACCTCCGGCTCGCCGAGGATCTGCTCGACGCCGACGTGCACGTGCGCGGGAACGAGATCACCCTGTCCGGTGACCCCGCCGACGTGGCCTTCGCGGAACGGGTCTTCTCCGAGCTCATCACCCTCGCGAGCCGCGGCCAGGCCGTCGACCAGAACACGGTGCGCCGCACGATCGCGATGCTGAACGCGAACGAGGCCGAGTCGCCCGCCGAGGTGCTGAGCCTGGACATCATCAGCCGCCGCGGCCGCACGATCCGGCCGAAGACGCTGAACCAGAAGCACTACGTCGACGCGATCGACAAGAACACCATCGTGTTCGGCATCGGCCCCGCCGGCACCGGCAAGACCTACCTCGCCATGGCCAAGGCCGTGCAGGCGCTGCAGGCCAAGCAGGTCAACAGGATCATCCTCACCCGCCCGGCCGTCGAGGCGGGCGAGCGGCTCGGCTACCTGCCCGGCACGCTCTACGAGAAGATCGACCCGTACCTGCGCCCGCTCTACGACGCGCTGCACGACATGGTCGACCCGGAGTCGATCCCGCGCCTCACCCAGGCGGGCACGATCGAGGTCGCACCCCTGGCTTATATGCGTGGTAGGACGCTTAATGACGCGTTCATCATCCTCGACGAGGCGCAGAACACGACTCCCGAGCAGATGAAGATGTTCCTCACCCGCCTCGGCTTCGGCTCGAAGGTCGTCGTGACGGGTGACATCACCCAGGTCGACCTCCCCGGCGGCCAGCGCAGCGGTCTGAAGGTCGTCAAGGACATCCTCGACGGTGTCGACGACGTGCACTTCTCCGTGCTGACCAGCCAGGACGTGGTGCGCCACCGCCTGGTGGGCGACATCGTGGACGCGTACGAGAAGTGGCAGGTCCAGCAGGACCTCGTGGACCAGAACGGGCAACACCACGGACCCGGTGCACGCCGGGGGAACCAGCGCCGGGGACGATAGGCGTCGTGAGCATCGAGATCGCCAACGAGTCGGGCGTCGTGGTCGACGAGGGTTCCATCGTCTCCGCCGCCCGGTTCGCGCTGGACCGCATGGGTGTGAGCCCGCTGGCCGAGCTGTCCGTCCTGCTGGTGGAGCTGGACGTGATGGCCGACCTGCACGAGCGCTGGATGGACCTGCCCGGTCCCACGGACGTCATGGCCTTCCCCATGGACGAGCTGGACTCCGCGCGCCGGCCCGACGCGGCGGGGCTCGGGCCCGCGCTGCTCGGGGACATCGTGCTGTGCCCGGCATTCGCCAAGGACCAGGCCAAGAAGGCCGGTCATGGGTTGCTGGACGAGCTGCACCTGCTGACCGTGCACGGCGTGTTGCACCTGCTCGGCTACGACCACGCGGAGCCTGCCGAGGAACGCGAGATGTTCACGCTGCAGAACCGCATCCTCGCGGACTTCCGCAACGCGCGCGACGAGGCCGAGCGGGCCGCCCACCAGCGCAGCACCGACGACAAGGTGCTCGGCGCGGTGGGTCTGGACGAGCAGAAGCCCGTCCAGCATCCCGAAGAAGACTGACGCGCGATGAGCGGCAACCCAGCCAGCGTCATAGTGCTGGCCGTCTTGCTCGTGCTCGCCGCCGGCGTCTTCGCGTGTGTGGACGCCGCGCTCGGCACCGTGTCGCGCGCACGCGTCGAGGCGTTGCAACGGCAGGGGCGCTGGGGCACCGGGCAGCTGCTGCAGGTGCTCAACGACCGGCCGCGGCACGTCAACCTGTTGCTGCTGCTGCGGCTGTTCTGCGAGATGCTGGCGGCGGTGCTGGTCACGACGGTGTTCCTGCGGTACGAGGACAGCAGCTGGCTCGCGGTCCTGTACTCCTGCCTGAGCATGCTCGTCGTGTCGTACGTGCTCGTCGGCGTCGGACCGCGCACCATCGGCCGTCAGCACCCGTACGGCGTGAGCCTGGTCGCCGCGGGCACCGTCCGGCAGCTGGGCCGGGTGCTCGGGCCGCTGTCCAAGCTCCTGATCCTCATCGGTAACGCGATCACGCCGGGCCGGGGCTTCCGCGAGGGCCCGTTCAGCTCCGAGGTCGAGCTGCGCGAGCTGGTCGACATGGCGCAGGAACGCGGCGTCGTCGACGAGGGCGAGCGCGAGATGATCCACTCGGTGTTCGAGCTGGGCGACACCATCGCGCGCGAGGTCATGGTGCCGCGCACCGAGATCGTGTGGATCGAGCAGTCGAAGTCGCTGCGGCAGGCGCTCGCGCTGTCGTTGCGCACGGGCTACACCCGCGTGCCGGTGATCGGCGAGAGCGTCGACGACGTGCTCGGCGTGGTGAACCTCAAGGACCTGATGCGGGCCACGCTCGCCGAGGACGAGGACCCGAAGAGCGTCTCCGAGCTGATGCGCCCGATGAGCTTCATCCCGGACAGCAAGCCCATCGCGGACCTGTTGCGGGAGATGCAGGTGTCCCGCCGGCACATGGCGATCGTGGTCGACGAGTACGGCGGCACCGCGGGCCTGCTGACCATCGAGGACATCCTGGAGGAGATCGTCGGCGAGATCACCGACGAGTCCGACACCGACGACCGCCCGCCGGTCGAGCACCTGGAGGACGGCGCGGTGCGGGTCAGCGCCAGGCTCCCGGTCGACGACCTGGACGCGTTGTTCGGCACCGAGCTGGACGACCACGAGGTCGAGACCGTCGGCGGCCTGCTCGCGCAACGGCTCGGGCGCGTGCCCCTGCCCGGCACGGAGGCCGAGATCGCGGGTCTGCGCATGCGGGCGGAGGGCGGCAAGGACGAACGCGGCCGCATCCGCGTCACCACTGTGCTCGTGCGGCCTGTGCAGAAGGAGAACGAGAACAATGACTGACCTCGACCCCGAGGACGCCAAGCTGCTGACGCTCGCGCGGTCCGTCCGCGCGCGCAACGGTGCTGCCGAGGGTGCCGCGGTGCGCGACCTCGACGGCCGCACGTACAACGCGTCCACGGTCGCGTTGCCGTCCTTGAAGCTCACCGCGCTGCAGGCAGCCGTCGCCGCCGCCGTGTCGAGCGGTGCGGAGGGCCTGGAAGCCGCGGCCGTGGTGACCGGGGAGTCAGCCGTGGACGCGGCTTCGCTGGCGGCCGTGCGGGACCTCAGCCCGTCGGCGCCGGTCTTGCTGGCCGACGCCGCGGGGGAGTTCCGCGAGCAGGTGTAGCGCGGCGCTAAGCGGGCATCAGGCCGAGCTGCATCATCATGCCCGCGGCGTCCGGGTGGGTGTGGAACTCCTTGATCTTGCCGTTCCCGTCGGCCTTGAGGAAGTAGGTCCCGCGGCTGGTGATCGGCTTGCCGGTCGCCGGGATCTCCATGCCGCCCATGGCGAGCGTGCCGGTGTTGGTGCCGGTGAACTCCAGCTCGCAGGCGACCTGGTCGTTCTCGATGACCATGCTGGTCGTGCGGATGTGCATGTCCGGGAACGCGGTGAACCACGCCTGGGTGTAGGCGCGGGCCGCGTCCCGCGTGCGCATCGGTTCCGGCGTGGTGTCGTCGATCCAGACGAAGTCGTCGGCCAGCAGCCGTACGAAACCATCCGGGTCGTGGCGGTCCCACGCGCCGATGCCCTCGTCGTTCAGGCGCTCGAGATCTTCTCTCGACATGTCGCACTCTCCTTGGTGCGCGAGATACGAGTGGATGGCGGGGGACGTGGTCGTCAGCGTGCGCCCCGTCACCCGTGCGGACCAGTGCCGGAAGGCCCCGCGAACGGCCACAACCAGCAGGAGGGACAATGGACTGATGGATGGTTACCGCTCCGGGTTCGCGTGCTTCGTCGGCCGCCCGAACGCAGGGAAGTCGACGCTGACGAACGCACTGGTGGGCACGAAGGTCGCCATCACGTCCAGCAAGCCGCAGACCACCCGCCACACGATCCGCGGCATCGTGCACCGCGACGACGGCCAGCTGGTGCTGGTCGACACGCCGGGTCTGCACCGGCCGCGCACGTTGCTCGGCCAGCGGCTCAACGACCTGGTGCGGGAGACGTGGTCCGAGGTCGACGTCGTCGGCTTCTGCGTACCCGCGGACCAGAAGGTCGGGCCCGGCGACAAGTTCATCGCCGCCGAGCTCGAGAAGGTCGCCAAGCGCACGCCCGTGCTCGGCATCGTCACCAAGACCGACCTGGTGTCGCAGCAGCAGGTGATGGAGCAGTTGCTCGCCCTGCAGAAGGTGATGGAGTTCGCCGAGATCATCCCGGTCTCCGCGGTCGACGGCTTCCAGGTCGACAAGCTGAGCGACCTGCTGCTGCAGAAGCTGCCGGAGGGCCCGCAGCTGTTCCCGGACGGCGACCTGACCGACGAGCCGGAGCAGACCCTGGTCGCCGAGCTGATCCGCGAGGCCGCGCTGGAGGGCGTGCGCGACGAGCTGCCGCACTCCATCGCCGTGGTCGTCGAGGAGATGATGCCGCGCGAGGGCCGCGACGACCTGATCGACATTCACGCGTTCGTGTTCGTCGAACGGCCGTCGCAGAAGGCGATCATCCTGGGCCACCGGGGCGAGCGGCTCAAGCAGGTCGGCATGGCCGCGCGCAAGCAGATCGAGGCGCTCCTGGGCAGCCGGGTCTACCTGGACCTGCACATCAAGATCGCCAAGGACTGGCAGCGAGACCCGAAACAGCTGCGCCGCCTGGGGTTCTAGATGGCGAACCTGTACCGCGACACCGGCATCGTGCTCCGGGTGCAGAAGCTCGGTGAAGCGGACCGGATCATCACGTTCCTGACGCAGCGGCACGGCAAGCTCCGCGCCGTCGCGAAGGGCGTGCGCAAGACGACGTCGAAGTTCGGTGCGCGGCTGGAGCCGTTCTGCCACGTCGACGTGCAGTTCCACCCCGGCAGGTCGCTCGACATCATCACGCAGGTGCAGACGCTGGACGCGTTCGGCGTGGGGATCGTCAACGACTACCAGCGCTACACGGCCGCGTGCGCGATCGTCGAGACCGCTGACCGGCTCACGGCCGAAGAGGGCGAACCGGTCGTGCGGCTCTACCTGCTCGTGGCCGGGGTGCTCAGGGCGTTGGCCGGGGCGGAACGTGACCCGTCGCTGCTGCTGGACGCGTTCCTGATGCGTGCGATGGCGTTCGCCGGATGGGCGCCCGCGGTGAACGAGTGCGCCAAGTGCGGCGATCCGGGTCCGCACCGGGCGTTCAGCGTGCAGGCAGGCGGCTCGTGCTGCCCGAACTGCCGTCCGGCGGGGTCCGCGTCGCCGTCGCAGGACACGTTGGCACTGCTCTCCGCGTTGCTGCACGGGCAGTGGGGTGTGGTGGACGAGATCCCGCACATCGCTCGTCGTGATGCGAGTGGCCTGGTCGCGGCGCATCTGCAGTGGCACCTGGAAAGGCAGCTGCGGTCGTTGCCGTTGGTCGAGCGGAAGGTCCGAGCCGAAGACGGCTAATGTGGCGCCTACCGATCACGGTTTTCAGAAAGGATGACTGGTCGCATGCTGCGTCGCCGCCGTTCCGAGCGTGAGAAGCGCGTCCCGCGCCCGCCGGAGCCGCATCCGTCCGGCGCTGTGCCCCCGAAGATCCCCGCCGAGTTCGTGCCGAAGCACATCGCGATCGTCATGGACGGCAACGGCCGCTGGGCCAACCAGCGCGGGCTGTCGCGGGTCGAAGGCCACAAGCGTGGCGAGCAGGTCGTCGTCGAGGTCGCCAAGGGCGCCATCGAGATGGGCGTGAAGTGGCTGTCGCTGTACGCCTTCTCCACGGAGAACTGGCGCCGCAGCCCCGAAGAGGTCCGGTTCCTGATGGGCTTCTCGCGCGACGTCATCCACCACCGCACCGACGAGCTCGACGAACTGGGTGTGCGTGTCCGCTGGGCCGGTCGCCGCCCGAAGCTGTGGCGCAGCGTCATCAAGGAGCTGGAGGTCGCGGAGGAACGCACCCGCGACAACGACCAGCTCAACCTCGCCATGTGCATCAACTACGGCGGCCGCGCGGAGATCGGCGACGCCGCCCGTGAGATCGCCCGGCTCGCCGCCGCCGGGCAGCTCAACCCGGACAAGGTCGACGAGAAGACCATCGCGCGCTACCTCTACCAGCCCGAGATGCCGGACGTGGACCTGTTCATCCGGCCGTCGGGCGAGCAGCGCACGTCGAACTTCATGCTGTGGCAGTCCGCGTACGCCGAGCTGGTGTTCCAGGACATCCTGTGGCCCGACTTCGACCGCACCGACCTGTGGCGCGCCGTCGAGAAGTTCGCCGAGCGCGACCGCCGCTTCGGTGGTGCGATCGACAAGCCCGATTCGGAGGTGTCGTGAACGCGAGCGGTGAGGCTCTCGAGGCCGCGCGCAAGGCGCTGGAGCTGTTCCACGACGTCTCCGTGGACGACGACGGCGCGTTGAGCTTCCGCCACGGCGACGTGCCGTGCGCCGTGCAGGGCATGGAACTGGCCGAAGGGCTGACCGTGCTCTCGTTGACGGTCGTCGTGGCGTGGGACCTGCCCGCCGAAGCCGCCGCGTGGGTCGCCGAACGCGCTGGTCAGGGCCTGTTCGGCACGCTCGGGGTGATTCCCTCCGAACGTGGCACGGACGTGATGCTGCGGTACGCGTTCCCGGCCGACGGCCTCAAGCCCGAACCGCTGAGCACGCTGCTCATGCTGGTCGTCTCGACCGCGTCGCAGGTGCGCGGCGAGCTCCTCTCCCGCTTTTCTTGAGAAAGGACCCTTCGATGGGTGGCGTGATCATTTACGAGCCGGAAGAGGACTCGGACGTCAACGAGTTCCCGTGGACCGTCACGTTCGAGCCGTCGGGTGGCGACGACTGGGACTCGTTCATCTGCGGCCCGTACGAGCGCGACCACGCCGTGGCGCTCGCCGAGGCGGTGGCGCTGGACGACGCCGAGGGTGGCGTGCTGGCGATCGTGAAGCCGATGCTCCCCGCTCTGAGTGCCGAGGACGTCTCCGCGACGATCGACGAACTGCGTGAGGCGGCCCTCGAAGAGGAAGAAGAGGCCGAGGAGACGGTCAACGGCACGCCCGTCGACTTCGACGACGACGACCTCGAGGAAGAAGAGGCCGAGTTCGCCGAGCCGCCGTCGCCGGAGGAGATCCGCGAGGGCATGGCGCGCCAGTACCGCCGCCTGCTCGACCTGGATGCTGACGCGGAATGACGATCACCGGCGAGATCCGCTCGTCGAAGCGGCGCTCGGGCCCGCCTCGGCTGAAGATCACGTCGTTGGAGGTGCTGTGCGGGATCCTGGTTCTCGCACTGCTCCTCCAGTCCCGGCTCGTCGACCTGCTGGACGCGCCGAAGCTGCGCACCGCGTCGACCGTGTTCGTGGCGATCTGCGTGCAGGCCATGCCGTTCCTGGTGCTGGGCGTGCTGATCTCCGGTGCGATCGCGGCGTTCGTGCCGGCTTCGGCGCTGCGTCGGTTGCTGCCTTCGAACACGGCGCTGGCCGTGCCCGTGGCCGGTGTCGCGGGCGTGGCCCTGCCGGGCTGTGAGTGCGCCTCGGTGCCGGTCGCGCGGCGGTTGATGCAGCAGGGGGTCGCGCCCGCCGTGGCGTTGACGTTCCTGCTGGCCGCTCCCGCGGTGAACCCGATCGTGCTGGTGGCGACGGCGGTGGCGTTCAACGACACCCCGATGATGGTCGTCGCTCGGTTCGTCGGTTCGTTGCTGACCGCGATGGTCATGGGCTGGCTCTGGGTCCGCTTCGGCAAGATGGAGTGGATCGCCGAGCGTGCGCTGGCTCGCCTCGGGGATCACGACGGTTCTTCTCGCTGGGCCGTGTTCGCCGAGAGCGCGCGTCACGACCTCGTGGACGCCGGCGGGTTCCTGGTGCTGGGCGGGCTGTTCGCGGCGACGTTCAAGACTTTCGTGCCGGTCGCGTGGATGCAGACCTTGGGCGGTCAGGTCGTGCTGGGTGTGATCGTCATGGCGTTCCTGGCCGTGATCCTGGCGCTGTGCTCGGAGGCCGACGCGTTCGTGGCCGTCGCCTTCTCGGCTCTGCCCTTGTTGCCGCGCTTGGTGTTCCTCGTCGTCGGTCCGGCTGTCGACGTGAAGCTGATCGCGTTGCAGGCTGGTGCTTTTGGCAAGTCCTTCGCCTTCCGCTTCGCGCCCGCCACCTTCGTGGTGGCGATCTTGTGCGCCGTCGTGACAGGGGTGGTGCTGCTGTGAGGCGGGAAACCCAGAACATCCTGCTGATCCTGCTCGGCGGGGCGTTGCTGAAGATCAGCTGGTCCGGGCTCTACCTGCGCTACGTGCAGAAGGGCCTGCTGCCGTTGCTGTACGCGGCGGGCGTGATCATGGTCGGGCTGGCGGTGTTCGCGGTCATCCAGGACATCCGCCGCGGCAAGGCTGATTCCGACTCCGGGCACGACCACGGCCACTCGCACTCGTCGCGCTCGACCTGGCTGATGCTGTTGCCGGTGCTGGCGGTGTTCCTGATCTCGCCACCGGCTCTCGGCGGCGACGTCGTGAGCTCGGCCGCCGACACGAACCAGACGCAGCGGTCCCGCAACCTGCTGGGCGACCTGCCGTCCGCCGACGTCATCCCGTTGTCCATGACGGAGTTCGTGACACGCACGGCGTGGGACGAGTCCGGGACGCTGGACAACCGGCGGGTGAAGCTGACCGGCTTTCTGACGCGCGCGGACGGCGGCACCTTCGTGGCGCGGCTCGCGATCTCGTGCTGTGCGGCGGACGCGCGGCCGTTGAAGGTGCGGCTGACCGGCGACGTGCCCTCGCTGCCCGACGAGCAGTGGGTCGAGGTCACCGGCAAGGTCGTGCCGAAGTCGGCGAACGAGAAGAACTCGTGGGTGCCGAGCTTCACGGTCGAGTCCAGCACCTCGGTGGCGCAGCCGGTCGAGCCCTACGAGAGCTGACCCCGGTGGAGGTGCACAACTCGGCCGAGGACGCGTCCGGGAACGTGGTGCAGGCCGGGTCGGTTCGCGACATCCACATCCACGCGCCCGCACCGGAACCGCGGTGGCCGCGGCTGCACGGCATCGTCCCGCCGCGCGCGAGCGACCATCAGCCGCGCGATGTCGGGCTGAGCCATCCCGGCGCGTACGTGCTGTCCGGGCCTGCCGGCGTGGGCAAGACGCAGATCGCGGCCGAGTTCGCCCGCTCGCTGTGGGACGCGGGCGAGCTGGACCTGCTGGTGTGGATCACGGCGAGCCGGTCGTGCGGTGCGTACGCCGACTCGGAAGGTGTGGTCGCCCAAGAGCTGATCACCCCGCCCCATCAGGTGACCTCCGACCTCAGCGCCCTCGCGAGCCGTCTGTTCGGTCCCGGCGAGGACGGTGGCCACCAGCAGATGCTGGAGTGGTGCGCCACCACGGCGAAGCGCTGGCTGATCGTGGTGGACGGCGTCAGTTCGGTGGAGGAGATCGCGAACTGTCTCCCGGCACCCACCTCCTGCGGTGGCACGGTGATCACGACCCGGCACGCCGACCGAGCCCTCCGCGAGCGAGGCTTGCACCGGGCTGTCGGGTGTTTCGCGAGGTCGACGTCGATCGCTTACCTCGAGGCCGTGTTGCCGGGGCGGACGGCCGGTGCGGCCGAGCTCGCGGCCGCGGTCGGCGACCTGCCGCTCGCCCTCGCACAGGCGGGCGCGTACATCGCCGACCACCCGTTCCTCACCTGCGAGACGTACCTCGCGCGACTTGCGGAGGGCCGGCGCCGGCTCGCGGAGCTGCTGCCGCGCGAGCTGCCCGACGACTACCGGCTGAGCGCCGCGACGACGTACGAGACGTCGATCCAGTACGCGAACACGGCGTTCCCCGTCGGGTTCGCTGATCCGTTGCTGACGTTCGCCTCGATGCTCAGTGCGGAGGGAGTGCCGCTGGTGCTCTTCACCGCACCGGCCACGCTGTCGCTGCTGGAGAGCCGCAGCGGCAGCCCTGCCGACGAGGACCTGGTGTTCGACGGGCTTGCGACGTTGCAGCGGTTGAACCTGCTCACGCTGGATCTCGACGTTCCGCACCGCGCCGTGCGGATGCAGCCGGTGCTGCGTCGCGTCGTGCAGGAACGGGCGTCCACAGACCTCATGAACGACGTGGTCTACACGGCCGTGGTCGCGTTGCTGGAGGTGACCACGGGTCAGCCGGAAGAGGTCGAGCTCGACCGGGCGTTGCGCGACTGCGGCCACATCATGCACATCATCACCCGGTTCCGGATCTTCCACGAGTGGGGAGGTCCCCTGAGCCCCCTCACCCGGCACAACCTCTGTCACCGGCGCGGTTACGCGGCCGGCGTCAACGACTTCATGGAACGGATGCTCGCGGTGGGGCATCGTCCCAGAGTGCCGGAGGCCGAGGACCACCCCGACCCGTTGACGGCCAGGCACCACCTCGCGCGCTTCCAGGGTGAGAGCGGAGATCCGGCGCGCGCGGTCGAGACGTTGTGCGCGTTGCTCGCCGACTACGAGCGCGTTCTAGGTGCCGATCATCCGCACACGCTCACCACGCGCCACAACCTCGCGTACTGGCGGGTGGAGGCCGGCCAGACCGAGCTGGCGATCGCCGAGCTGGAAGTGCTGTTGGCGGACCGCGAGCGGGTGCTGGGCGCTGATCACCCGCACACCCGCGTCACCCGCCACGAACTAGGCGTTCTTTAGCTTCGCGGTGCACTCCGCGCACGTGCCGAAGATCTCGACGGTGTGCGAGACCTCGGAGAAGCCGTTCTCGGCGGCCACTCGGTCCGCCCACTTCTCGACGGCCGGGCCCTCCACCTCGACCGTGCGGCCGCAGTGGCGGCACACCAGGTGATGGTGGTGGTGGGCCGAGCACCGGCGGTAGATGGCCTCGCCCGAGTCGGTGCGCAGGACGTCGACCTGGCCGGCGTCCGCGAGGGACTGCAGGGTGCGGTAGACCGTGGTCAGGCCGATGCCCTCGCCGCGGCGGCGCAGTTCCTCGTGCAGTTCCTGGGCGCTGCGGAAATCGTCGAGCTGGTCGAGCAGGTTCGAGACGGCCGTGCGCTGCTTGGTGGACCTCAGTCCGGTCACAACTTCTCCTCGACGTGCGTCACAGCGTCCACCACGATGTGCGCCAGGTGTTCGTCCACCAGCCGGTACACGACCTCGCGGCCGTGTCGTTCGCCGTGCACCACGCCCGCGGACTTGAGCACGCGCAGGTGCTGGCTGATCAGCGGCTGCGCGACGCCCAGGGCCTCGACCAGCTCGTGCACGCAGCGGTCGTGCTCGCGCAGTTGCAGCACGATGGCGATGCGCACCGGGGCGGCGAGTGCGCGCAGCAGGTCGCCCGCCTCGGCGAGGGTGTGGGCGGCTCTCGGCGGCGCGGGCGCTGGGGCCGCGCGTTCGGGGGAGTGCTCGCCGTGCAGCTGGACGGTCATGGCGGCACACCTCACCTGGTAGGGATTTTCACAACCAATTCTACGGTGATGACGACCAGTACCAGCAGCACCACCACGCGCAATGTGCGTTGAGCTGGGGAAAGCACCTGCCAGGTGGCCGCGAGCAGCACGCCGGAGCCGATGATCAGCACGCCCAGCAGGGCCGCGCCCACCGTGCCGCCCAGCCAGACGCCGGCGATGAAGAGGCCCAGCACGAGCACGAACGCCACCACCGGGCGCACGCGCGCCAGCGGGCCGTCGCCGGGCAGGAGAGGGCGCTTGTTGGTCACCGTGCCATCCTTGCACCGTGCTGCTGGTGTGCCGTTTCCGCGTATCCGACCCCGAGACTTTCACCGAGCGGGTCAAGCGGGCGTTGGAGCTTCTGACCGTCCAACCGGGGTGTCACAAGGGCACGCTGGCGCGGTCCACCGACGAGGACGACCGGTGGGTGCTGACCGTCGAGTTCGAGTCCGTCGTGGCGTACCGGCGCGCGATGTCGCCGTTCCCCGTGCGCGAACACGTGATCCCGCTGCTGTCCGAGGCGCTGACCGACGAACCCGCGATGTACGAGCCGGCGTTGACCAGCACCGGCGGCGCGGTCGAGGAGCACACCAGCCTGCTCGCCGAGGACGCGTTCACGGTGCGGCTCGGCGAGGCGGCGGGTCCGGCCAAGCCGCGTTAGTCATCTGGGCTGGCGATCTTGCGCATCTCGTCGAGGAACTCCTCGTCGGAGCCTTCGGGAAGCAGTTCCAGCGCCTCGCGCGCGGCGACCGCGGCCTCCGCGGGACGGTCGAGCAGGTGCAGGGTCTTGGCCCGGCCGTACGCGGCGTAGGGCGCGGGCGTCTTCTCGAACGCCGCCAGTGCGTCGTCGTAGCGCTCGTTCTCGAAGTAGTACCAGCCGAGGTTGTTGTGCAGCGGCCCGAGCCAGTGCTCCAGCTCCGGGTGCTCGGAGATCAGGTCCAGACCGACCTGGGTCCACTTCTCCGGGTCGTCGACCAGCGCGACCATGTGCGCGGCGTCCGCGGCGAACCACAGGTCGCCGCCCTTCTTCGCCAGCACGAACGCCGCCACGAACAACGGTTGCGCGGCCTCCGGATCGCCACCGGACCGGTGCAGCCTGCCGCGCTCCAGCAACGCCCGCACCCGCCCCGTCGACTCGGGCGAGACCAGGGCCTCCGCCTCGTCGAGCAGAGCGTGACCCGCGGTGAAGTCGTCCCGCAGGCCCTCGACGCGGGCGAGCTGGGTCAGCACTTGCGCGCGCTCGTCGTCGGTCTCCGCCGTGTTCAGCTTCGCGCGCAGCCTCGCCTCGGTGCCGTCGAGGTCGGCGAAGTCCCACAGCTCTCGCAGCCGGTCTTCCATTCGTGCAGGGTAAGGCTCCGGTCGCCCGTTCGGGGCGCAACGTGACGGGCTAGGCTGATGCCCCCGAATCTCATTCCCCCGATGGAGTTCCCGTTGGCCGCCGATCGCATCGAGACCGTTGTCAGCCTCTGCAAGCGCAGAGGGTTCGTCTACCCGTGCGGGGAGATCTACGGCGGTACCCGCTCGGCGTGGGACTACGGACCCCTGGGCGTCGAGCTCAAGGACAACATCAAGCGCCAGTGGTGGAACTTCATGGTCCGCGGCCGCGAGGACGTCGTGGGCCTGGACTCGTCGGTGATCCTGCCCCGTGACGTGTGGGTCGCCTCCGGTCACGTCGAGGCGTTCGTCGACCCGCTGATCGAGTGCGAGTCGTGCCACAAGCGGTTCCGCGCGGACACCCTGTCCGAGGAGTACGCCGAGCGCACCGGCAAGGAGATCGCCGAGGGCGACGTGTCGGACGTGCCGTGCCCCAACTGCGGCGTGCGCGGCCAGTACACCGAGCCGAAGATGTTCAACGGCCTGCTCAAGACGCACCTCGGTCCGGTCGAGACCGAGGAGGGCCTGCACTACCTGCGCCCCGAGACCGCGCAGGGCATCTTCACGAACTTCCTGAACGTGCAGACGACCTCGCGCAAGAAGCCGCCGTTCGGCATCGGCCAGATCGGCAAGTCGTTCCGCAACGAGATCACGCCGGGCAACTTCATCTTCCGCACCCGCGAGTTCGAGCAGATGGAGATGGAGTTCTTCGTCGAGCCGGGCACGGACGAAGAGTGGCACCAGTACTGGATCGACGAGCGCACGCGCTGGTACACGGACCTCGGTGTGTCGAAGGAGAACCTCCGGCACTACGAGCACCCGAAGGAGAAGCTCTCCCACTACTCGAAGCGCACCGTCGACATCGAGTACCGCTTCCAGTTCGGCGGCCAGGAGTGGGGCGAGCTCGAGGGCATCGCGAACCGCACCGACTTCGACCTCACCACGCACTCGAACCAGTCGGGCGTCGACCTGTCGTACTTCGACCAGGCCACGAACTCGCGCTACCGGCCGTTCGTGATCGAGCCGGCCGCCGGTGTGGGCCGCCCGATGATGGCGTTCCTGCTGGAGGCGTTCACCGAGGACGAGGCGCCGAACGCCAAGGGCGGCGTGGACAAGCGCGTCGTTCTGAAGCTCGACAGGCGGTTGGCGCCGGTGAAGGTCGCCGTGCTCCCGTTGTCGCGCAACGCGGACCTCTCCCCGAAGGCCCGCGACCTGGCGACGGCCCTGCGCCGCAACTGGAACGTCGACTTCGACGACGCCGGTGCGATCGGCCGCCGCTACCGCCGTCAGGACGAGATCGGCACGCCGTTCTGCGTGACGGTCGACTTCGACACGCTCACCGACCTCGCCGTGACGGTGCGGGAGCGCGACACGATGTCGCAGGAGCGGGTGGCGATGGACCAGCTGGAGTCGTACCTGGCCGCACGCCTGATCGGCTGCTGAGAAGCGGTTTCCCGCGGGCCCGGTGGTCACCGGGCCCGCGGTTTTTCGCCGGCAGGCAACGGTTCGCCGCGTTGAGGCGTGCTGTCTCCGTGCGTACAACGAGCAAGAGCCCGCAGGAGATCAGGCAACTCGGCGTCGTGGTCGTCGCGGCCATGCCGGGGCTGGCGCTCGCGGCGTTCGTCGCGGCGATGACCTTGCCGCTGGACAGCGTTCGCCCCACCCTCGCGGTGGTGGGCCTCCTGGCGGTGTTCGGCGCTGCCGGCGCGGGCCTGGTCATGACGAGGGTGACCGAGACGCTCACCCAGGCCATGCCGCTGCGGATGTGGATGGTCGTCTCCGTTGCCTCGAGCGTCACCTCCCTGCACACGCTGTACACGGACTACCCCGAGGTGCCCGGCCTGCTGACCAGCCTGAGCTCGGTCGTCTACACCTTGGCGGTGCTGGGGTCGGCGGTGCCGGCCATGGTCGCCGCCATCCAGGTCGAGAAGAGCGTCAAGTCGTGGGGCGTCGCTTCCCCGGAACTGCCGACCTGACCGAGTCGTGGCACGCTCGGCCGGTGATGATCATCGGCCAGGGCCCGCCGCCGCAGTGGGTCCCGGCGCACCCCGCGCGGGTCGAGTGGATCAGAGCGCGGCTGGCGGTCACGGGGGCGCTCGTGATCGGCGCGGCGGTGGTGCTCGGCATCGCGCTGGTCGTGGCCGGGCTGAACCTGCCGTCGGCGGACAGCCCGATCAACGTCATCGGCGTGATGGCGGCCGGGTTCGGCGCGTTCTGGGGAGTGCTGTCCGGGCTGAGCCTCGCCACGGCGCGTTCCTGTGCGCGTGACGGGTTCGTCGACGTCAACGGTGCACGTCTGGTTCGCCGCCTGCTCGGGGTGTGGTGGGGCGGCACGATCTTCAGCGCGCTGGTGGCCGGTTTCGCCGAGGCGATGGCGCCGGCGTCGTCTGCCGTGTATCTCGTGCTGCTGGCTGTCGTCGTCGTGCTCGGCGGGATCGCGTTCGTCGTGGCGCGTCAGGTGTTGCGGGCGAGTTGAGGCAACGGTCCGGCTCGCTTGCGCGTGATGGGCACATGGACGTCGAACGGATCAGAGTTCTCGGCCGCGGGCTGGTCCTCGCGGGCGCGGTGCTGGCGCTCGGTGCGTTCGCGGTCGGGTGGTCGCTGCCGCAGCCCGCGCTGTCTGCCGTGTGGAGCTCGGTCGCGGTGGCGCTGGGGCCGCCGCTCGCCGGGCTGGCCATGATGCGCGTGACCAGCCCGAACCACCTGTACAGGTTGGTGTACCTGCCCGGAGTCGCCTCGATGGCCGCTGTTGCCGCACATCTCCACTTCGTGGTGCGCCCCGCCGAACTGGGCCTCTCGACCGCGCTGAGCACGCTCCTCTACCTGGTGCTGATCGTCGCGCCGGTGATGGCGGCGAACATCATGGCCATCTGGATCACCTTCTCCCTCTACCTGCGCACGCGGCGGAACGAATCGGGCGAGAGCAGCAACGAACAGACCCGGTTCGGCGGGTAGGAAGCATGACTGGGGAGCAGATGAGGCGGCGTGGCCTCGCGGTGGCCGCGGCCGGGGTCGTGCTGGTCGCGTGGGTGATCGTGTTCGCGGCGATGACGGACGCCGGCAACCCGCCCGTGCTGCTCGCGGCGTCGCTGGCTGCCGGGCTGGTGTGCCTGTGCCTGGTGGGCGTCGGATCGGTGGCGGCGCGGATCGGCGATGCCGCGGCGGCGGCTCGACTGCGGCACGTGTTCGTGGTGCTGGAAGGTGCTGTTTTCGCTCTCGTCTTCCCGGTTTACTGGCCTGCGCTGAACGTCGAGGACACGGCCGGGGAGTTCACCAGCAGGCCCTCGTTGGCGCTGTGCGCACCGGTCGCGATCGCGCTGGTGCTGGTCGTGCGGCTCAGCCGGACCACGCACCGGGTTGTCGTTGACGCGTATGGGCCGATCGTGGCGGGTTCCGGTGACGGGGACGAGGCGCGCCGGGTCCGAGTGCTCGGGACCGTGCTCGTGGTGGCTGGTGCCGGACTGTCGATCTCGGCCGCGGTGGTGGTGTCGACGGTGTCCTCGCCCCTGGCCGTTTTTCTGCTCGGCGTGGTGCTGGTGACGCTCACTCCCGTGCTGCTCGGGCTGATGCTCATGCGGGTGAAGGACGTCTGCTCGGCACGGCGGCGCAGCGCGGTCGTCCCCTTCGCCATCACTTCTGTCATCGCGACTTCCGCGGGCAACTTCGCGTTCAAGACTGAGGCTGCGACGACGGTGGTGCTGTGCGCGCTTATGGTCGCTGCGATCGCGCTCCAGGTGGCCGGCTACCTCGCGCTGCGCGAGTACACCGGCGTGTACGACCGGCCGTTCCGGGCCGGCCGGACTCCTGCCGCGCAATCGGGCGAGGAAAGCAACGAACAGAGCCGGTTCGGCGTGTAAGGCGCATGACGGGGGAACAGATCAGGAAACGTGGCCTCGCGGTGGCCGCGGCGGGCATCGCGTTGATCGCGTGGGTGGTCGTGGTGGCGGTGACGACGGAGGTCGGCAATCCGCCCGTGCTGGCTGCTGCGGCGATGGCCGCCGGGATGGTGTGTCTGTGCGTTGTAGCGGCGGGGGCGGTCGCTTCGCGGGTCACCGAGCGCACGGCGGCTCGGATGCGGCACGTCTTCGTCGTGCTGACGGGGGCCTCGGTGGCGTTGCTCTTCCCGTCCTACTGGATCACGTTCGACCTGGAGCCGGCGAGGATGCCGGAGGCCTGGACGCTGGGCCCGAAGCCGCTGCTCCTCGTGCCGCCACTGGCCGCGGCCGTCCTCGCCGCGGTGCCCACCAGGGCCGTGCACAGGATGTTGTTCGAGGCGGACGGGCCGCTGGTGCCGGAGCCCGGTGAAGGCGCCCCGGCCCGGCGGGTTCAGGCGCTCGGCACCGTGCTCGTCGTGGCGGGCTCCCTGCTGGCGGTCGCCGCGGTGGCGGTGTCGTCCATGTCGGGGAACCGCATGCCGTTCTTCCTGTTCTCCGGGCTTGTGGTGACGCTCGGGGTGGTGCTGTACGGGGTTTTGCTGACTCGCGTGACCAACGTGTACATGGCACGGCGGAAGTACTTCGGAGGATTTGTCGGGGCCATCTGCGGGCTCGCCTCGCCGGTGTCGACCTTCGGTTTCGAGACCGTGAGCTCGGTTCTGATCGAGGTGGTGGTGTTCGGCGCGTTAGTACTGGTCGTGGTGGCGGCAATGGTGCTGGCCGAGTACACCGGTGAGTTCCACACGCCGTTGAAGGAACGGAGGCGGTGGCGCGTCAGGAGTTGACGCCGAGCTTCACCAGGAGGGCTTTGGACACCGCGTTCACCGCCGTGCGCGCGGTGGTCCAGTCGCCCGTCGGGCTCGTGGTGAGGACGGCGACGGCGTAGCGGTTGTCGAGCACGCCCGCGCTGTGCAGGTAGACGTCGCTCGGCAGGTAGAACATCCAGCCCTGCTTGGCGTAGGCGCCGGTGACGCCGAGGAGGCCGAACTCCTGGTCGAAGCCGTCGGCCGCGGTTGCCGGCGCGGACGACAGCGCGGCGACGATCGTGTCGCGGACCGGCGAGCCCAGGATGTAGTGGTAGAGCCGGAGCATGTCGTTCGCGGTGATGACGACCTCTCCCCACTGCGAGGGGTCATCAGGTGCGTGAGTGCCGGTCAGGCCCGCTTCGGCGGCGACACGGCCGATGGCGTCCATGCCGTCGAACCTCGTCCACAGCACGTCCATGGCTTCGTCGTCGCTGGCGCTCAACGCGCGGTGGATCAAGTTCTGGTCGTCGTCGGACAACGGCTGTTGCAACGCGTCGACGGCGAGGATCAGCTTGGAGAGCGACGCCGAGTAGAACTGCTTGTCGCCGTCCTGCGAGATCGTCTGGCCGGTCTGCAGGTCCATGACCGCGACGCCGACGTCGGACTTGCCGCCCGCACCGGCAATATCCAACATATCAGCCGCCGATATATTGGATATTGCTGAGGGTGGCAGGGCAGTATGCGATATATCGGGACTGGTATGCGATATATCGCCGTCGGGGCTGTCGGTGTCCGAACCCGTATCCAATACATCGGGGCCGCGCGATATATCAGTCGACGGCCGTGACGATCGGGCGTGCGCGTGGCACGGCGAGGCTTCCGGGACCATGAAGACGGCCGCCGTGATGAGGATGATCAGGACCCAGCGCACATCTCCAAGTTCCGTGTCACAGGAGCCTGGTGTCGAGCTTTTCCTCCTGAGCGGTTGCTGAAGACTCTTCCCTGGTCACGACGTATGCGCCGGAGCCGGGGCGTTCGGTCACCGCCTCGACGAGCTCGGTGCCCCGGTACAGCAGGCCGACGCCGTCGTCGGTGCAGTAGGTCGTCGGCAGCACTCCGGCGGCCACCGCCTCGTGCACCTTGGGTCGGCGCTGCTCCTCGGAGTCGTAGTGGACGCCGTTGCCGTAGGGCAGGAAACCGAGACCGTTGGTGACGATCCGGAGGTCCGGGCCGAACGAGTCGGTCGCGCCGCCGGTGTGCCAGCAGATCGACCCCGCCGAGACGCCCGCGAGCACCACGCCCGCCTCCCAGGCCTTGCGGAAGACCGGGCCGAGGCCGTGCACCTCCCAGACCGCGAGCAGGTTCGCCACCGAGCCGCCGCCCACCCACACGACGTCGTGGGACAGCACGAAGCTCTCCAGGTCGTCGGTCGGCGGCATGGTGAAGAGGTTCAGCACCGAGACGTCGACGCCCGCGACCCGGCCGGCCTCCGCCATGTTCGCGTTCATGTGCCGCTGGTCGCCCCCGGCCGTGCCGACGTGGCAGAGCTGCGGGCGGCGCCCCTCGACACCGGACAGGTCCAGCGCGAAGTGGATCAGTTTGCCGAATTCGACGAACGTCCGGTGCCCGGCCCGCAGGCCTCCGGACGTGGCGAGGATCGTGGGCTGCTCAGCAGGCATGACCATGATCCTCGCAGGGGCGTCAACGCACGGCCCGGCAGGTTCTGGAACCATGCATGGGGTGCGGACCCCACCCCTCAAACCTCTGGCCCGGATTCGTCGCATCGTGCTGCGCCTGCTCTTCGGCGCGCTGATCGTGGGCACCTTGGTGGTGGGTGGCACGGCTTTCCGCGTGTGGCAGGTCGCGCGCGTGGACGACTGGACGAAGGCCGACATGGCGATCGTGCTGGGCGCCGCGCAGTACAACGGCGTCCCGTCCGACGTGCTCGAAGCCCGGCTGGACCACGCGCTCGGCCTCTACCAGGCAGGCGTCGTCGGCTACATCGCCACGACCGGCGGCCGTCAGCCCGGTGACAACTTCACCGAGGGCCAGGTCGGCAAGATGTGGCTGGTCAAGCGCGGTGTCCCGGAGGACCGGGTGCTGCAGGTCGGCGAAGGCGCGGACACGCTCGGCTCGCTGCGCGCCGTCGCGTCCGTCGCCAAGGAACACGACCTGAAGACCGCCGTGATCGTCAGCGACCCGTGGCACTCGTTGCGCGCCCGCACGATGGCCGAGGACGCCGGTCTGCGCACCTGGACGTCACCGACGCGCAGCGGCCCGAACGTGCAGACCCGTGAGACGCAGTGGTTCTACATCAAGCGCGAGACCGGAGCGTTGCTGTACTACCGGCTGATGAAGGCGCACGCCGGCGTGTTCGACGAGCTCAGGCTCCCTAAAATCGGCTGATGGGATACACCGGCCACGACGCGGAGCGCCTGCTCGCCGAAGAACCGAAGAGCGCCGCGCTGCCGGGCGCCCGCACGGACACCCGCACGCCGTTCTCCCGTGACCGCGCCCGCGTGCTGCACTCCGCGGCGTTGCGCAGGCTCGCGGGCAAGACCCAGGTCGTCGGCCCCGGCGAGGGCTCCGAGGTCACCGGTGTCCCGCGCACGCGTCTCACGCACTCGCTGGAGGTCGCGCAGATCGGCCGCGGCATCGGTGAGGAACTGGGCTGCGACCCGGACATCGTCGACACGGCCGGCCTCGCGCACGACATCGGCCACCCGCCGTTCGGGCACAACGGCGAGAGGGCGCTCAACGAGCTCGCGGGCCCGTGTGGCGGTTTCGAGGGCAACGCGCAGACGTTCCGCATCCTCGCGCGCCTCGAACCCAAGTCCGCGCACGGCCTGAACCTCACGCGCGCGGTGCTCGACGCATCCACCAAGTACCCGTGGACGCGCACGCCCGGCATGGTGAAGTTCGGCGTGTACGACGACGACCTCGAAGTGTTCGAGTGGATGCGTGCGGGTGCACCGGACCGTGAGCGGTGCATCGAGGCGCAGGTGATGGACTGGGCGGACGACGTGGCGTACTCGGTGCACGACGTCGAGGACGGCGTGCTGGCCCACCGCATCAGCCTCGGTGCGCTGGCCCGTCCCGACGAACGCGCCGCCATCGCCTCGCTCGCGGCCAAGACGTTCTCCGACGAGTCCGTGAGCGCGCTCGAAGCCACCGCCGAGCAGCTGCTGACGTTGCCGGTGATCGGCTACTGGACCGAGCACGAGTACGACGGCTCGCTCGGCGCGCAGGTGGCGTTGAAGAACCTCACGAGCGAACTGGTCGGCAGATTCGCGAGTGCCGCGGTCACCGCGACTCGTGAGGTCCACGGCGACGGAGCTTTGACGAGGTACAACGCGGCGCTGGAGGTGCCGCGCCAGGTGGCCGCGGAAGTGGCGCTGCTCAAGGCGATGGCCGTCCGGTACGTGATGAGCGACCCGGCCCGCCTCGCCATGCAGGCCCAGCAACGCGAGCTCATCGCCGATCTCGTCACCCGGCTGATGGAACGCCCGACGCTGCTCGACCCCGCGTTCCGCCCGGTGTTCGCGGCCGCTTCCTCTTACGCCGCACGGCTTCGCGTCGTCGTCGACCAGGTCGCGCTGCTCACCGACGCGCAGGCCGTGGCCTGGCACCGCGCATCGGCGTAGCTTCGGAAGGTATGGCGGACGAATCCAGACCGCCGGGCCGAAGGTGGCCGTGGCGGAGACCGAGCCGGGAAGCTGTGCCAGCGGGCTTCCCGCAGGAAGACGAGGGGGACGACGGGTCGGCCGGTGTGCGCGAACCCCGTCATCCCAAGCCACTCGGGCCGATGGGAGGAGCGGGTGAGCGGCCCATTCCGGAAGATCCGATCGTGATCGCACTGCCAGATCCACGCCATTAGAGGAGCTCCACGTGACAGATCAGGCCGACTTCGCACTGTCCATGCACCGCGTCGCCGTACCTGATCCGTCCTCCAACGCGTGCTGGTCGCCTTTCTCGGTGGCCAGTGCGCTCGCGTTGGCCCGCGAGGCCGCGCGCGGCGAGACCCGTGCCGAACTCGACCAGCTCCTCCAGGACTTCGACCCGTCGGACTCCCTCGACGTCCCCGAACTGGCCGTCGCGAACACGTTGTGGGCCGACGACGACCTCACGCTGAACCCGGACTTCTCGCTCACGAAGTCGGTGCGGCGCACGGCGTTCAACGACCCGACGACGGTCCGCAAGCTCGTCAACACCGACGTCGCCGAGACCACCCGCGGCCTGATCCCCGAACTGCTGACGAGCCCGCCGCCCCCGGATGCGGCGGCGATCATCGTCAACGCGCTGTACCTCAAGGTCGGCTGGCTGAACCCGTTCTCCGCCTGGGAGACCGCGCCCAAGCCGTTCCACGCGCCCAGCGGCGACGTCGACGTGCCGACGATGAAGGTCATCGAGAAGTTCCGCTACGCCCACCACAACGGCTGGCAGACGGTCGTGCTCCCGGCGGCGTCCGGCGTCGAGGCCGTGATCCTGCTGCCGGACGCGTCACTGGACCAGCCGCTCGACCCGTCGGTGTTCGAGGCGACCAACCGGGTGAACATCGAGCTCTCACTGCCCAAAGTGGACGTTCGGGAGAAGTTCCAGCTCAAAAACGTGTTGGAGCGCCTCGGAGTTGAGCGTATGTTCGCGCGGAACGCCGACTTCAGCGGTCTCTCGCCGGACGAGAGGCTGTTCGTCGACGACGTGCTCCACGAGGCCGTGCTGCGGCTCGACGAAGAAGGCCTGGAAGGCGCGGCGGCCACCGCCGTCACGTTCCGGACCGTGTCGTTCGAGCTGCCCACCGAGCCGATCGTGGTGACCGTCGACCGGCCGTTCCTGCTCGCGGTCCGGCACGCCCGCTCGAAGGCGATCTACTTCCTCGCGCAGGTGGCCCGTCCATAGCCGTTCTTGGAGGATTTTTGACTGATCAGGCCGGCTTCGCCCTGAACCTGCACCGCGTCGCAGTCCCTGATCCGTCCGAGAACGCGTGCTGGTCGCCGTTATCGGTGGCCAGCGCCCTCTCCCTCGCCCGCGAGGCTGCCCGCGGCCGGACCCGTGCCGAGCTCGACGCCCTGCTCGGAGACTTCGACCCCGCCGACTCGCTGGACGTGCCAGGGCTGGCTGTCGCGAACACGCTGTGGGCCAGTGACCGTCTTGTCCTGAACCCCGGGTTCTCACTGGCGTCCTCCGTGCGGCGGACGGATTTCCGCGACCACGTGACCGCGCGGAAGCTCATCAACGCCGACGTCGAGCAGACGACCAGGGGCCTGATCCCCGAGCTGCTCGCGCAGGTTTCTCCCGACGCGGTGGCCTACCTCGTCAACGCCCTCTACCTCAAGGCCGGCTGGGAGACCCCGTTCCAGCGGGGCGCGACGAAGCCACGGCTGTTCCACGCGCCTGGCGGTGACGTCGAGGTGCCGACGATGACGGTGACGGCGGAGCTCGGCCACACCCGCCACGACGGCTGGCTGACCCTCGGGCTGCCCGCCACGTCCGGGGTGGAGGTGCTGGTGCTGGTGCCCGACTGGTCGCTGGAGCAGCCGCTCGACCCGTCGGTGTTCGAGGTCGACGACAGCGCCAGGGTCGCGCTGTCACTGCCCGAAGTGGACGTTCGTGCCCGCTTCGAGCTGACCGGGACGCTGCAAACGGTCGGCGTGGCCGCGCTGTTCTCGCCGGCCGCGCAACTGAGCGGGCTTTCGCCGGACGCGCTGCACGTGAGCGAGGTGGTGCACGAGGCCGTGCTCCGCGTCGACGAAAAAGGCCTGGAGGGGGCCGCCGCGACCGCGATGGGCATGACCCGCGGTGGCAGGCGACTGCGGGAGGAGCCGATCGTGGTCACCGTCGACCGGCCGTTCCTGCTCGCGGTCCGGCACGCCCGCTCGAAGGCGATCTATTTTCTCGCGCAGGTCGCTCGTCCGTAGCCATTAGCTCTGACGGGCGAGTGTTTCGCGCGGCGAGATCATGATCATGCCTTTACCGTTCCAGTCATGACCCAGCACGGTGCCGGCGAGCAGCTCGTCGTGCTCGCCGCGGCCGGCGCCACGCAAATCACCTGTTTCAGCGGCGTCACTGTTCCCGTCCTGTTGAGGACCGAGGGCTACGCGAAAGCGCTGGCCGCCGCACTGGGTCTCAGCCCGGCGCCGGAGCTGCAGCGCGACGGCGTGCTGCCGCGGTGCGTGTTCTTCATCCACGAGTACGCGCTGCGCACCGTCGTCGGGAACAACCGGCTGATGGAGGACCAGGTCCTGCACCTGCTCTTCCACGCGCCGTCGATCCGGGTCGTGCCGGCCAGTGCGGGCGGGGCGGCGGCGGTCGGGCTGGACTACGCGCTGATCCAGTACCAGCACGAGCCGCCGCTGGTCTACCTCGCGAACTGGGCGCTCGCGAGCGACGCGGCCACTGTCGAACGGGCCGTGCTGGTCTTTCAGCGCATGCACGCGGTCGCGCTGGACAACGAGCGTTCGCGTGACCTGCTCATGGACTACGTGGCCGTGTACGACCGTTAGTTGGGGGTGTTGCGGCGCAGGAAGAGGCGCATGCCGTCCTCTCCTGGCAGCGCGCACAGCAGCAGCCGGACGTTCTGATGCCGCACCGGCACCGCACACGAGTCGCCCGCCAGCAATGTCCCCGCGAGCAGGCCGGCCGACTCGTGATCGATGTCCAGCACGAAGTCGTTGCTCATGCGTGGACCCTATGAGGTGCCGGCCTCGCAACCCAGTCACCCAAAGGTGTCACATTCTGGAGCGCGCCCTCGTCCAGTGAGCATGACGAGGATCAAGGGAGTCACCAAGAAGCACGCGGGCCTGCTCACCAAGGCCGTCTACTGGTTCGCGCGGCGGGAGTTCGGCGCGGTGCCCGAGCCGGTCACGGTCATGGCGCACCACCCGAAGCTGCTGATCGCGAGCGGACGCCACGAGCTGGCGGTCAAGAAGGCTGTCCACGGGCCGTTGTTCGAGCTCTGCGTCTACCGGACGGCCGTGAAGCTAGGCTGCTCGTGGTGCGTCGACTTCGGCGCGATGCTCATGAAGCACGGAGGCCTGGACATCGAGCGGTTGAAGCACATCGACTCGTATGCCACCTCACCGCTGTTCACCGACATCGAACGCAAGGCGCTCGCATACGCCGACGCGATCACGGACACGCCCGTCAGCGTCACGGACGTGCAGGTCGCGGAACTGGAGAAGCTGCTGGGGCGCAAGCAACTCGTCGCGCTGACCTACCAGATCGCGCTGGAGAACCAGCGGGCTCGGTTCAACAGCGCGTTCGGAATCAAGGACCAGGGATTCACCAGCGGCGACGCCTGCCGGGTTCCGGCACACTAGGCGGGGTGGAGAAGATCACCCTGACGGGTGCCCAGGAGACCATGCTCGCCACGCTGTACGGCCGGGCGGTCGACAGCGAGCGGGCCGTCTCCGTGCTGCACGACGACGAGGCGAAGCGCGCGGTCGACCGCATCGACTACGACTTCGCGAAGACCGGGATGAACCTGACGAGCGCGGTCGGTGTCGCCATCCGCGCCAGGGTTCTCGACGACTGGACCCGCGAGTTCCTGCAGCGCAACCCGACCGCGACGGTGCTGCACCTCGCGTGTGGGCTGGACACGCGCGCGCACCGCATCGAACGGCCGGACACCGTGCGGTGGGTCGACGTCGACATGCCGGACGTCGTCGCGTTGCGGCACAAGCTCTTGCCCGAACCGACCGGCGACTACCAGCTCGTGGCGTCGTCCGTGACGGAGGACGCGTGGCTCGACGCGATCCCCGCCGATCGGCCGACCGTGGCCGTGTTCGAGGGCCTCTCGATGTACCTCACACAAGAAGAAGGCCACGCGCTGATCCGCCGGATCACCACCAGGTTCACCACGGGCGAGCTGCTGTTCGACGTCTACGGCTCGTGGGGGATCAAGCTGCAGAAGCTCGTTCCGGCTGTGCGCAACGCCGGCGCGACGCTGCACTGGGGCGTGGACGACCCGCGCGAGATCGAGGCACTGCGCCCCGGACTGACCACTGTGGACGCCTGGCGCAGTGTGGACCTGCCGCACCTGGACGCGTTGCCCAGGTCCGGCAGGATCCAGATGAAGGTCGTCAGCGCGATCCCGAAGTTGCGGGACGTCGGGAAGGTGCTGCGCCTTCGCTGGTAGGTCAGTCGAGCACGAAGTCGAACTTGGCGGTGTAGCGGTTGCCGACGAGCGGGCTGAGCGCGACCGTGCACTCGCGGTTGATGAAGCCGTCGCGCCGGTTCAGCGCGGCCACGTTCATCCCGTACGCCTGGAGGTTGTCCGGGAAGAACAGCTGCGTGGTGAGGATCGGGCCGTTCGCCGCCTGCACCTTGACGTGGATGTGCGGCGTGCGGCCCGGATAGTCCTTGGGCACCACGGTTTCCAGCACGTACGCGCCGGACGCGTTGGTGAACTGGTGGCCGCGCATCTTGAACGCGGGACTGCTGTTGTCGTACACACCCCTGTCGTCCGCCTGCCAGAAGTCCAGCAGGGCGTGCGGGATGGGGGCGCACTTCGCCGTGTAGACGAACCCGGTCAGGCTCAGCACGACCCCGGTGACGCCGGTGGTGCGCAGGTTCGTGCGTTCCGGGGAGTTGCGCTTGAAGTAGGGACCTTCGATGTTCGACGGGGTGTCGTCGTCATCGACGCAGGTCGGCGTGAGGGGGAGAGGGGCGCTGCGGGCGACGGTGGTACCCGCGGCGGTCAGCGCGATGGCCGCCGCCGCACTCGTCGCCATGAACGTCCGGCGGGTGGGCTTGTCCAGTTCGGGCATGGGCGTACTCCGGTGGTTGCAACCCGCGGCAGGGGGGCTTGGGCCGTGACCAACGGCAAAACGTTAGCGCCGAAACGATCCCGGACCTAGTTACGGTCCAGACCAAAGTCGACGTGCGTGAGCTTGTCCGGGTTCGCGATGTCGTAGACCGCGGCGACCTTGCCGTCGTGCACGGCGAACGTCGTGACGCGGGCCGCCACGTCCCCCTGTGCGGGGAAAACGATGCCGAGGTCGCCGTTGACCAGCACGGGCCGCATCTCGGGGAGGTCGCTCTCGAAGCCGTACTTGCGCAGCAGGCCGAAGAAGAAGCGGGCGATCTTCTCGGCACCGGAGACCGTGTTGACCGCGGTGCGCACCTTGCCGCCGCCGTCGCCGACCATCACCGCGTCCGGGTGCAACAGGCTCATCACGGCGTCGATGTCGCCGCTCGACATGGCCTGGAGGAACTTCTCCAGCACCTCCTGCTGCTCCGCCAGTGCCGCGCGGGGCGGTGGCTCGGCGCCCGCGACGGCCTTGCGCGCCCGGGACGCGTGCTGCCGCGCCGAGGCCTCCGAGACACCCAGTGCGTCCGCGATCTCGTTGAACGGCAAGGAGAACGCGTCGTGCAGCACGAACGCCACGCGCTGCTCGGGGGTGAGCTTGTCCAGCACGACCAGCGCCGCCATGCGCACGCCGTCCGACTGCACCACGGACGCCAACGGGTCGTCGGCCTCGGTGGTGGTGAGCAACGGCTCCGGCAGCCATGAGCCCACGTAGGTCTCCCGGCGCACGGCCGCGGACCGCAGCCGGTCGAGGCAGATGCGGCTGACGACCGTGGTGAGCCAGGCGCGGTCCTCCTTGACGCCCTCGGCCGTCGAGTAGCGCAGCCACGCCTCCTGCACGGCGTCCTCGGCGTCGGCGACGCTGCCGGTCAGCCGGTACGCGACGCCGATCAGGTGGCTGCGGAGGTCGCTGAAAACGCTGGAGCTCACCCCCGCAGTCTGACAGGGAACGACCGGAGGCCGCGGGTGCCCGGGAGTGGAGGAACGGACCGGCGGCGTCAGCGCATAGACTCGGGGTGTGGCAGGACGCATCAGGGAAAGCGACATCGCGTTGGTGCGTGAGCGCAGCCGCATCGACGAGGTCGTCGGCGACCAGGTCTCGCTGAAGCGGGCCGGCGGTGGGGCGCTCAAGGGGCTTTGTCCCTTCCACGACGAGAAGACCCCGTCGTTCAACGTCCGCCCCTCGCACGGCACGTTCCACTGCTTCGGCTGCGGCGAGGGCGGCGACGTGATCGCCTTCGTGATGAAGGTTGAGCACCTGTCGTTCGTGGAGGCCGTCGAGCGGCTCGCGGACCGGGCGGGCATCCAGCTCGTCTACGAGGGCGGCGGCGCCACGATCCAGCGCGACCGCGGCACCCGCAGCAGGCTCATCGAGGCGCACAAGGCCGCGGCCGAGTACTACGCGGAGCAGCTCGCGACGCCGGAGGCGCAGCAGGCGCGCGAGTTCCTGGCCGAGCGCGGGTTCGACGAGGCGGCGGCGCGCCAGTTCGGCTGCGGCTTCGCGCCCGGCGGCTGGGACAAGCTGACGAAACACCTGCTGGGGCGCGGTTTCGAGCTGCCGGAGCTGATCAAGTCCCAGCTGGTCAAGGAGGGCAAGCAGGGGCCGATCGACCGGTTCCACCGGCGGCTGCTGTGGCCCATCAAGGAGATCAGCGGCGACGTCGTGGGCTTCGGTGCGCGGCGGATCTTCGACGACGACCCGATCCAGGCGAAGTACCTCAACACCAGCGAGTCGATGATCTACAAGAAGTCGCAGGTGCTGTTCGGGCTCGACCAGGCCAAGCGGGAGATCGCGAAGCGCAAGCAGGCGGTCATCGTCGAGGGCTACACCGACGTGATGGCGATGCACCTGGCCGGCGTGCCGACGGCGGTCGCGTCGTGCGGCACGGCGTTCGGCACCGACCACATGAACGTGCTGCGCAGGCTGCTGATCGACGACGACGTGAACGGCGAGGTCATCTTCACCTTCGACGGCGACGAGGCGGGCCAGAAGGCCGCGCTGAAGGCCTTCGAGGGGGAGCAGCAGTTCTCCGCGCAGACCTACATCGCGGTCGCGCCGGACGGCATGGACCCGTGCGAACTGCGGCAGGCCAAGGGCGACGTCGCGGTGCGCGACCTGGTGGCGCGGCGCACGCCGCTGATCGAGTTCGCGATCAAGGCGCAGCTGCGCGCCTACGACCTCGACTCCGTGGACGGGCGCGTCGAGGCGCTGAAGAAGATGGTGCCGTTCGTCGCGCAGATCAAGGACCGCGCGAAGCGGGACGGCTACGCGACGCGCCTGGCCTGGTGGGTGGGCTGGGACGACGAGGCGATGGTCGTGCGGCGGGTGCGCCAGGTCGCCGGCGGCAGGGGGCCCGCGGTGGCCGCTCAGCGCGCCGACCCGAACCAGATCGCGCTCGGCGTCGAGGTCGACGGACCGCCGCGGCCGAACCCGCGCGACATCTCGCTGTCGCCGGAACGCGAGGTGCTCAAGGTGGCGTTGCGGCTGCCCGAGTACGCCGGGCCGCTGTACGACTCGCTGCCGGAGGAGGCCTTCACGCACCCCGCGTACATGGCGCTGCACCGGGCGATCCGCGACGCCGGTGGTGCGTCGTCGGGGCTCGCGGGCACGGCGTACCTGGACGCGATCTCGCAGGCTTGTACGCACGCGTCGGTGAAGTCGGTGCTGACCGAGCTCGCCGTGGAACCGTTGACGGTCAAGCAGGACGACGAGTTCCGGTACGTGTCGATGGTGATCGCGCGGCTGCAGGCGGTGCAGGTCGGCAAGCAGATCGAGGACGTGAAGTCGCGGCTGCGCAGGCTGTCGCCGATCAAGGACGCCGACGAGTACCGGGCGCTGTGGGGTGACCTGGCGGCGCTGGAGGAGTACCGCAAGGGCCTCCTGCAGCAGAGCGCTGGAGTGCTGTAGTGGGGTTGTTCAGCCGTTTGTTCGGCTCCGGTGCGCCGGACGGGTTCACCGGGTCGCTGGAGCCGGACGAGACGGTGATCGCTTCGGCTCCCGTGCGGGACGGGCACCTCGTGGTCACCTCGCTCGGGTTGTGGGTCCCAGGGCCTCGGCGGATCGGGTGGCACCTGATCAGCAAGGTGAAGTGGGAAGGCGCTTTGCGGGTGGTGGAGGCGCGGGAGGCTGGGACCGAGGGCACTGTCGTGCTCCTGGAAGATCTTCCCGCGATGAGGTTCACCGTTGCCGAGCCCAGTCGTGTGCTGCGGGGGATCAGCCAGCGCGTGGAGGGGTCGATCCGGCACCGCGAGCGCGTCGAGTCGCCAGGGGTGTGGATTCTGCAGCGCAAGATCCCCGGCCAGGACGGGTTCGTGTGGCAGGCGCGTGGCGACGCCGGGGTGTCGCTGGATGCTGTGCGGGCGGCCGTTTCCGCGTTCGCTTCAAGGCTTGCGGGCTAGCAGTACGCGTGTACTGTTAGCCGTATGTGGGATCCGGCGCAGTACCTGGCCTTCGCCGATCACCGGGCGCGGCCGTTCTACGAGCTGGTGGCACGCGTAGGGGCTTCAGCGCCTCGTCGCGTGGTCGATGTGGGCTGTGGGCCCGGGAATCTGACTCGGTCGCTGTCCTCGCGGTGGCCTGCCGCGGTGGTGGAGGCGTTCGACTCTTCTCCGGAGATGGTCGAGGCCGCTCGTGCCGCGGGTGTGGATGCGCGTGTGGACGACGTTTCGTCATGGGAACCGTTGCCGGACACCGATGTCGTGGTGTCCAACGCTGTTCTGCAGTGGGTTCCGTCGCATCCCTCGGTCGTGGAGAAGTGGGCTGCCGCGCTGCCTTCCGGTGCGTGGCTGGCGTTCCAGGTGCCCGGCAACTACGGGGATTCATCCCATCGGCTGATTCGCGAAGTCGCCGGGTCGGCGCTGGAGCACGTGTTCCGGGCCGAGAAGCCCGTGCTGGACCCGGTGGAGTACGCCGAGCTGCTGGCCGGCTGCTCCTCCGTGGACGTGTGGGAAACCACGTACGTGCAGCGGCTCGCCGGGCCCGACCCCGTGCTGGAATGGGTCTCTGGCACGGCTTTGCGGCCGGTGCGCGCGGCACTGTCCTCATCGGACTGGGACGCGTACGTGGCGGAGCTGGCGCCGCGGCTGCGCGAGGCCTACCCGCGGCGGGCCGACGGCACGACGTGGTTCCCCTTCAGGCGGATCTTCGCAGTCGCCCAGGTGTGAAGATGATCACGTCCGCGGGGTGACCGGACGCCCGTTGGCCTCTTCCTCGTGGCGCCACGGAGCCTTCTCGGCGGCCTTCCCCGCAGCGTCCGCCGCGAGGTCTTTTGCCTGGTGAGCGGCCTCGAACGCCTTGTCCTTGGCCTGGCTCGCCGTCCTGCGGACAGTGGGGTTGGTGGTGAAGCGGTGCCACAGGCGCACGATCTGGTCGTAGCGGTTCCGCCCGGCCTTGGCGCCGAGCACGTAGCCGACCGCCATGCCGACCAAGATGCCCTTCATGGGGTCTCCTCTCACATCGTGGCTGGTCACAGGCCATCTTGCCGCAAACCGGGGGGTCCTTGCAGAACCCGTTTTGAGGCTCATGTAGAGTTACCCACTGTCAGGAGGAACCAAGCCTGACGGGCAAGACACAACAGAACATTCCCCCATAGCTCAATTGGCAGAGCATGCGACTGTTAATCGCAGGGTTACTGGTTCGAGTCCAGTTGGGGGAGCTCAGCCACTAGGCCCCAGTCATCCGACTGGGGCCTAGTGCTTTGTGGGCGCTTCGGTCAGCTTGGACTTCATGGCCCGCTTCGCGAACCTCCGCCGCATCTCGTCGTTGGACCCCGTCGCCGACCACGAGGAGATCATGCGGATCTCGGCGGGCCTGGAGTTCCCGTGGGACTACCAGAAGTCGCTGGAGCTGGCGCTGTTCCGCACCTACTGCGTGCCGTCGATCTCGGGCCTGCTGGAGCGCACCGGCGAGTTCGAACGCCGCCCGCAGAAGCGCTACGACGACACCGCCGTGCTGATGGCCGAGCTCGTCGAACACGGCTACGACTCACCGCGCGGCCGGGAAGCCCTGCGCGTGGTGAACCGGCAGCACGGCCGTTACCCGATCTCCAACGACGACATGCTCTACGTGCTGTCGACGTTCGTCTTCGACCCCATCGACTGGCTGCTGCGCTACGGCTGGCGGCCGCTGACGGTGTCCGAGCAGCTGGCGGCGTTCCACTTCTACCGCGCGGTCGGGTGCCGGATGGGGATCAGGGACATTCCCAGCGACTTCGGTGCTTTCCGTGCTTTCAAAGAGGCTTACGAGGCCTCGAACTTCGTGTTCGCCCCGTCGAACCGCCGGATCGGGCAGTACACGCTCGACCTGTTCTGCTCCTGGTACCCGTCGGCGCTGTCGCCGTTCGTCTCGCGAGCCGTGGTCGGCATGCTGGACCCTTTGATGGTCCGGGCGTTCGGGTTCACCGCCCCGCCTGGTTTCGTGGGTGTGCTGGGCCGGCTGGCGTTGCGGGTGCGGGCGTTGGTGGTGCGGAGGATGCCGGTGCGCAAGGCTTTGAAGCTCACGCGCGCACGGAACCGCACCTATCCCGGCTACCCGGACGGCTACCGCCCGTCCGACCTCGGCGCGATCTCCAGCACCGCGCGCTGACCGTTGAGCGCGAAACCCATGGCCTTCAGGAACTCCTGGCCGGGCTGGAAGTCGTCGAGCCGCACGTGGAAGTGCGTGATGGCGGGGTAGCGCTCCGTGACGGCCCTGACCATCTCCCGGCCGATGCCCCACCGCCGCAGATCCTTGGGCACCAGGAAGAACCCGATGCTCGCGTGGCCTTTCCGGGGGTGGTCGAGCACGAGGTCCACGAACCCGATCATGCCCTGCGCCTCCGCGACGAGCAGGTGCTTCTGCTCGTCGACGGCCCCCTCCGGCAACGCGTAGAAGAGGCTCTGCACGTCACCGGGCCCGGACGGATGCCCAGTGGCAGCCTGGAACCAGTCATCGCAGTCGGCGAACAGCCGCAGCACCTCGGGCTCGTCCGCCGGGGTGAAGTCGCGGAGGGTCAAACGCACGCGTGCAGCCTATGTGTCGCTCGCCACGGGGGTGCGCAAGGGCCGTTCGGGCTGATCGGTATCCTCCACCACGCAGCGTGAGCCGGGGTGTGGGTCCGCCGCTGCGAGGGGGCAGTAGCTCAACCGGTCAGAGCAGCAGACTCATAATCTGTCAGGTTGTCGGTTCGAATCCGACCTGCCCCACCATTCTGACCAGCATGAACAGCTCGCCTCAAGATCTGCCGGTGATCATCTGTCCATGTTGAAGACCTCCGGACGCGGCAACTCGCTCCGGTTCGCGTCGCTCGTCCAGCTTGCCGGTGTGCGGATGTTCCTCGCGCCGGACAAGGTGGGCGGTCTTTACGCCTTACGTCGAAACCTTCGAGCAACTCATGACCGTCGCGCTGTCAGTTGCCGTGACGACGGTATGGATCGCCAAGTTCGCACAGCTCTTTTCTTGACTGCTGCTCAAGGCATCGGCTGCGGCATCAGGGTTCTCAGCAGGCGATCATGGCCGAACACGGCTAACCTTCCCGCGCCCGATGCTGGGAAAGCTGGCGTGTGGAGATTGGATGTGGTGCGGATGCGTCCCCGTCTTAGTCGAACCTTTGCGACTGTTTCAGCGGTCGTTCTTGCTGCGGTCGCTGGGTTGGTACCTGCTGTCGCCGCCCCGACCCCGGCCCCGGCCCCGGCAGCCCTGGCGCTCGACGTTGCGGCGAAGATCCGCTTTCCCGTTTCGAGGAGTAATATCAAGCAATTCGCCGCGTTCACCATCCGAGTCAAGTACAGAGGTGTGCCACTCGATCCGCGGGTAGCGGTCCAGAGGATCATCACCTATTTCGAGCCGCTCGACCCCACCAAGGTGGACCTCACACTTCCGCTTGGTCCGCTCGACTCCTCCGGTGAGGGGAGGGTGCTCGTCGAGAAGGGTCTGCCGAGAGGGAACTACCGGATTTGCACATCGAGCGTGCAAAACCCTCTTCAGGTGCCCGGCACCCAGGAAGACTGTGAATACTTCGTTGTCAATATTTGACGTTATCGGTAGAAAATATTGCTCGAATGACCGCGCACGGCGGGACGGAATGCGGAACCACCGACGCCGAACCGGCGGCTCATGAGTTGTCCTGTTTCGGCGTACTCGGGTGCCGGCTCTCGTGGAGTGCCCTCACCGGGTTGGCGTGCGCAGGCCTTCTGCGTAGATCGACAGGAATCGGCGCCACTCCCCGGGCGAGTCCCGGATGACCTGGGCCATCGCCCTCGTCAGCGTCGCCATGTCCGCGATCGAGTAGTCGGCGCGCAGCACACCAGCGTCGATGGCGCGCGCGATCAGCGTCCCCGCGTGGCCCGCGCCCCGATGACAGGCCGAGACGACCTCCGGGGCGTTCGGGAGGTCGCGGGCCAGGACGTCGTTCAGGCCCAGGTCCTCGGCCTGCAGGGCGTAGAGGTCGTCGAGGTAGCCGGCGAACGCGTGCCACGGGTCCGGGTCGGCCATGGCCTTCTCGCCGATGACGTCCAGGGCGGCGAGGCGCTCCGGGAAGATCGCCGCCATGAAGTCCTCGCGCGTCGGGAAGTGCTTGTAGAGCGTGCCGATGCTGACCTCGGCCCGGCGGGCGATGTGCTCCAGAGGGACGTCGAGGCCGCGTTCCGCGAAGAGTTCCTTGGCTGCTGCCAGCAGTTTCTCGCGGTTGCGTGCCGCGTCCGCACGCAGGGGCCTCGACGCGGTGACCATGGCCGGATCCTACTCGGCGGCTAAGTCGAGGGTACCCTCGAATTCTGTGGTAGCGTCGGCGCAGTAAGTCGAGGGTCGCCTCGAATTAGGCGCAGAAGGGTGAAAGCCATGTCTCCCACCGCAGTTGTGCTCGGCGTTGGTCCTGGGCTGGGCATGTCGATCGCGCACCGGTTCGGGCGTGAGGGGTACGAGGTCGTGCTGATCTCGCGGAGCACCGCCCGGCACGCGGGCTACCTGGCCGAGCTCGCGGAGGCCGGCGTCACGGCGCGGGCGTTCGCGGTCGACGTGCAGGACCGGGAGAAGTTGCTGTCCACAATGGACGAGATCGGGGCAGTGGACGTCGTGTACTACGGGCCCGCCGGCGGTGACTTCGACGCCATGCCCGGGGAGATCACGTCGACCACGTCCGACGAGGCGCGGGCCGCGCTGGACTGGGTGTATCCGGCGGTCGACGTCACTCAGCACGTGCTGCCGGGGCTGGTCGAACGCGGCGGCGGGCTGCTGTTCGCCGGTGGGCTGAGCTCGGTGGTGCCGATGCCGATGCTCGGGGCCTTCGCGCTGGGGTCGGCCGCGTTGCGCAACTACGCCGTGACGCTCAACGCGGCGCTCCACGACAAAGGCGTGTACGCGGGGACGTTGACCATCGGCGGCATCATCGAGCGCGGTGACATCCATCGGGTGGTGGAGAACAAGCCCGAGCAGTTCGGGAACCTCGCCGGCCACACGCTGAACCCGGACGACATCGCCGAGACCGCGTGGCAGATGTTCGTCAAGCGGGACCGGGCCGAGGAGGTGTTCAACGTGCTCTAACGGTACGAGCCGGGGGTGTGGCCGAGCGAGCGGCGGAACACGTCGATGAACGCGCTCGCGGTGGCGAACCCGCACCGCTGGGCGACGGAGGTGACCGGGACGCCCTCGGCCAGCAGGCGAAGTGCGTGGTAGAGGCGCAGTTGGGTGCGCCACTGGGGAAACGTCATGCCGAGCTCGTCGCGGAACAGGCGGGTCAGGGTCCGGCCGCTCGCTCCGGCGGCGCGGCCGAGAGCGTCGAGGCCGCGCGAGTCCGAGGGGTCGGCCTCGAGCAACGAGCAGACGGTGGCGAGGCGGGGGTCGCGGGCGGCGGGGACGCGCACCGGTTGTTCGGACGCGGTGTCGAGCTGGTCGAGCAGGACCGCACGCATTCGTTTGGCGGCAGGGGTTTCTCGGTCGGTGAGCGACGTGTAGACGATCAGCAGTTCGCGCAGCAGCGGGGAGACCGCGAGCGCGGAGGGCGACCGGAGCTTCAACGGGTTCTGCGTCAGGCCGAGGAAATGCAGCCTTGTGACGCCGTACGCGCGGTGTGAATGCACTGTGCCAGAAGGAATCCACAGCGCGCGGTGGGCAGGCGCGATCCAGCGCGACGACTCGGTGTGCACGGCTACGACGCCGCGGCTGGCGTAGACGATCTGGTTCTCGTCGTGCCAGTGCGGGGTGACCGTGGCGGCCGCGGCCAGGTCGCGGCTCGTGGTCGGGGCCGCGGGCTGGTGGCGAGTATTCGACATATGTCGGCAGAATAGCGGAATCGCGAAAGGCTCGGCAGCGCCACGATCGGGGCGTGAACCACTCGAAATGGCGGATGACGGTGCTGGTCGCCGGGCACGCCGTGGACGACCTCTACCAAGGTGCCGTCCCCTCCGTCGTCCCGTTCCTCGTCGCCGAACGCTCCTACGGCTACGTCGCGGCGGCCGGCATCACGGTCGCCGCGACGCTGCTGTCGTCGGTCGTGCAACCGTTGTTCGGCATCCTGACCGATCGGCGTGCCATGCCGTGGTTGGTGCCCGTAGGCATGACGGTCGCCGGTGTGGGCATCGGACTGTGCGGGCTCGGCGACTCGTACCTGTTCACGTGGCTAGCGATCGCGTTGTCAGGCCTCGGAGTCGCCGCGTACCACCCGGAGGCCGCGAGGCTCGCCCGCCGTGTGTCCCGCGACGGCCACATCGGCATGAGCTGGTTCGCACTCGGCGGCAACGCGGGGTTCGCGCTCGGGCCGGTGCTCGTCACGCCGGTGCTGGCGTTCGGAGGGCTGCACGCGAGTCCGTTGCTGATGATCCCCGCGCTGCTCGGTGGTGCGTGGACGTTCATGGCGATGAAGGGAGTGCACGGCGTCGCAACGAATGCCACCACACACACGGGCCGTGACGACTGGCGCCAGTTCGGACGGCTGACCATCGTCGTCATCGCGCGCTCGATGGCGACGTTCGGGCTCGCCACGTTCCTCGCGATCTGGGCGGCGCAACGGGTCGGCGGCCTCGTCGCGGGCTCGGCCGCCCTGGTGGTGCTGTTCGGCGTCGGCGCTATCAGCACGTTGCTCGGCGGCGTGCTCGCCGGGCGGTGGGGCCGCATCAAGACCGTGCGCGTGTCGTATGCCGTTGCGGTGCCTGCGGTTGCGGGCGTCGCGTTGGTGCCAGGACCGGCCGTCTACCTGACGATCGCACTCGCCGCCGTGACGCTCTACGTGCCGTTCTCCTTGCACACCACGCTCGGCCAGGACTACCTGCCGAACCGGCTCGGCACCGCGAGCGGCGTCACGCTCGGCCTCGCGGTCAGCGTCGGGGGACTGGCCGCGCCGGTGATCGGGGCGATCGCGAGCGTCTCGACGCTGCAAACCGCCTTGCTGTCCCTTACAGCGCTGCCGGTGATCGCGTGGATCGCGGCACGCGGCCTGAAGCAGCCGAGTCCTTCGATGCGGGCTTGAGTGTCGTTGACTACGGTGGATTGCGTGCGAGTGGCGACGTGGAACGTGAATTCGGTCAAGCAGCGCGTGCCCCGGCTCCTGCCCTGGCTGGACCAGCGGCGGCCCGACGTCGTGTGCCTGCAGGAGACCAAGCTGGCCGACGAGGCCTTCACCGCGCTGCTCGGCCCCGAGCTCGAATCGCGCGGCTACGAGGTCGCGCTGTTCGGCGAACCGCAGTGGAACGGCGTGGCCCTGCTCTCCCGCGTCGGTCTCGCCGACGTCGAGGTCGGGGTCGCCGGAGCGCCGGGATTCCCGCACGTGGAGGCACGCGCCGTGGCCGCGACGTGTGGTGGGGTGCGGGTGCACTCGCTGTACGTGCCCAACGGCCGTGAGCCCGAGTCAGACCACTACAAGTACAAGCTGGAGTGGCTGGCCGCGCTGCGGGACGTGCTGCAGGCCGGCCCCGCGGACGCCCTGGTGTGCGGGGACATCAACATCGCACCCACCGACGCCGACGTGTTCGACCCCGAGGCCTACATCGGGCAGACGCACGTGACCGAACCCGAGCGGGCCGCGTTGCAGGCCATCCAGGCGCTCGGGTTCCACGACGTGGTGCGCGATCGCTGGCCCGGCGAGCGGGTCTTCAGCTACTGGGACTACCGGGCCGGGATGTTCCACCGCGACCTGGGCATGCGGATCGACCTGATCCTGGCCAGCGACAGCATGGCGCCGCGGGTGCAGGCGGCCTGGATCGACCGGCACGCGCGCAAGGGCACCGGGCCCAGCGACCACGCGCCGGTGATCGTGGACCTGGACGAGGCGCCGGACGGGGACATCGGTCCTGTGGTGCCACCGCCGTCGTCGCCGGGCGTCAAGAAGAAGGTCAAGCTTCCGCAGTCCAAGTAGGGCTCATCCAGCCGGATTGTCCATCCGTCGAAGCTGTTGAGTGGCATCTGACGGCTGCGGGAACGTGACGGTGAAGGCCGCGCCGCCCTCGGGCGCCGGTCCCGCCGTGATCGTGCCGCCCATCCGCGTCACCAGGCCGTGCACCAGCGCGAGCCCCACCCCGGTGCCCACCGGGCGCGATTCCTGGTACCGGGCGTGCAGCACGCCGCGCTCGAACGCCACCGGGTAGTCCTCCGGCGCCAGGCCCGGGCCGCCGTCGCGCACTTGCAGCACGGACGACAGGGCGAGCACGACCGGGCTGCCGGCAGGGGTGACGCGCAGGGCGTTCTCCAGCAGGCCGTCGATCACCTGGCGGAGGCGGCGCGCGTCCGCCCAGACCATCGGGGATTCGGTCACGGACAAGGAGAAGGTCACGCCGCGGGCGTTGCAGCGGGCGTGCCAGACCTCGGCGGCCGAGCGGACGACCGGTTCCAGGGCCACGGCGGCCATGTCCAGGCGGAAGTCGTCGGCGCCCAGGCGGGCCAGGTCCAGGAGATCGGTCACCAGGCGGTCCAGCCGGCGCGCCTCGTCGAGGATCACGCCGCCGACAGGAGCTACCTGCGAGCCAACAACAACACCATCGGCCAGGGATTCCGCGAAACCTGTCACGGCGGTCAGCGGTGTGCGGAGTTCGTGGGAGACGGAGAGCAGGAAGTCGCGCTGGCGGGATTCGCTGTGCTGCAAGGCATCGGCCAGCAGGTTCACCGACGTGGCCACCTCGGCCAGCTCCACGGTGCCGACCACCGGGACGCGGAGGTCGCGGCGGCCCGTGCTCATCGAGTGGGCGACTGAGGCCACCCGGCGCAGCGGGCGGGCCAGCACCGAACCCAGGGCCAGGCCCGCCAGGCAGGCCACGGCCAAGCCGATGCCCAGGGCGAACAGGATGTTGCGGATCAGTTTGCGGTAGGTGCCGCTGGTCTCGGTCTCCTGCACGAGGGCGAAACCGCCGGCGCCGGCAGGGCGGGCCTCCACGTTCAGGCGGCCGCTCACGCCGGAGACGGGTGGGCCGCCGACGACGCGCTCGACGTGCACCTCGCGGGCCGCGCGGACGGCGGCTCGGTCGGAGCCGGTCACGTCGCCGGACGCGGAGATGTGGACGATGGCGATGCCTTGGCCCTCAAGGAGTTGTGAGGTGCGGTTGTTCGAGATGGAACCGGACACCACGTCTGCCTGCGAACGGAGGAACTCGCGGCTCACCTGTTGCGAGGTCGTCAAAACGAGCCGGACCGAGACGATGCCGGCGATCAGCACGGCGACGAACGCGACTCCCAGGCACACCAAGGCGATGCGGACACCGAGGTTCATGACGCGTCCGCCGAGTAGCCGACGCCACGAACTGTCCGAATTGGACTCAACGACCCGAACTTCGCGCGCAGCTGGGCGATGTGGACGTCAACAGTGCGAGTACCGGCGACAGAGGCATAACCCCACACGGCGCTCAGCAGCTGCTCTCGCGAGAACACCTGGCGCGGATGCTTCATCAGGTAGGCGAGCAGGCCGAACTCCGTCGAGGTCAGGGAAACCTCGGCAGAACCGGCGAAAGCACGCCGCTCACCGATGTCCACCCGCACCGACCCCACCTGCAGCACCTCGGACACGACACCGGAAGAACGCCGCAGAACCGTGCGCACGCGCAGAGCGAGCTCACGCGGGCTGAACGGCTTGGTGATGTAGTCGTCGGCACCGAGCTCCAACCCGAGCAACCGGTCCACCTCGTCGTCGCGCGCGGTCACGAACAGCACCGGGGTCCAGTCGCCCGCGGCACGCAGCGCGCGGCAGACCTCGATGCCGTTCATGCCCGGCAGTCCGACGTCCAGAACGACGGCCACCGGGGACAACGAACGGACCGCGGCCAGTGCCGCGTCCCCCGAGGACTCGACCTGCACGCCGAACCCGTCGCGCCTCAAGTAGAGCGCGACGAGCTCGGCGATCGCCGGTTCGTCCTCCACGACGAGCACCAGGCCACGTTCCACGCGTTCACCCCGGCTGGTTGATGTCCGACTCGATGCTGTTCAGCGTTGATTCCACATCATCGAGGTCCGACACCGGCGCCTCACCCCGGCACGCCGTCAAGGACAGCAGCAACGCCAGCGCGACGATCCACCTCACTTGGATCCCCTTCACTTGGATCCACAGTGCTCGGCCTTGAACTTCCCGACGCGCTCAGCAGCCTTGCCCAGCTTCACCAGCTGCGCGTCCCGCAGCTTCAGGCGGGCGTCCAGGACGTCCGCGCGCGCCGTGTTGCCGGCCTTGCGCGCGTCCGCGGCCTTCTGCTCGATCCACTTCTTCGAGCCCAGCGTCTCCGGGCCGCCGTTGATCTTGTCGGTCAGCGCCTTCACCCGAGCCTCGACCCGGGGAACTCGGTTGGCGCAGATCTGCTGCACCTTCTCGGGGCTGATCGTGATCGGTTCCTGCGCGGACGCGGTCCCCGCGCCCAACAGCAGCATCCCCGCCACGAGCCCACCGATTCGCGAAATGTTCATGGCAGAACGATGACCGAGCACCATCAGAGCCCAGTCCGCCGAATGTTCGGGTTGTGCAAAGAAACCTCAGCGCAGCGACACCCCACGAGACGCGGCGGCCTGGACCATCGGCCGCATCCGGTCCCACACCCGCTCGGACCGCAACCCCTCGGCCGCGCTCACGGCCTGCATCGCGATCGTCCGGCCCTGGTCGTCGTCCCCGTCCAGGAAATGACACGAGGCCAGCGCGATCAGGCAGAACGTCCAGCTCCGCGCCATCGCCGGCCCGAATCGCTCGATCGCCGACGACAACGCCGGAATCGCGTGCCGGGTGTCGCCGAGCTCGGCGTAGACGGTCCCGATCATCGCCGTCAGGTCGATCTCGTCGTGGAACCGGGCCCAGTCCGGCACGTGCGTCAAGTCCGCACGTGCGAACGAGTCCTGCGCTTTCCCCAGTGCACGCAACGCCTCAGCGGAACGGGCCTGACGCGCGTATGCCCACGCCTCGTTCGAATGCATGATGCTCGACGCCAACGGCGCGAACGCACCCCTCTGGAAATAGGCCAGCGCATCGCCAGGTGCGCCGTGATGGAGGTGCACGCGCCCACGCCGATAAACGATGTTGGTGGTCAGGTCCTCGTCGTGACGCGCGAAGTCCAGCGCACGGTCGAAGTGGTGGTACGCGGCGCCGACCTGACCGCTGTCGAACGACGTCCATCCGGCGAGGTTGTGCAGATCGGCGACGGCCGACAGCAGGCGCGACCGCACGTCGTCCGCAGCCGAAGCCGCCAGCAGCTGCTGAGCCCAGTAGATCCGCACGACGACGGCGTCCCGGCACGACCCTCCGCCGTACTGGTAGTCGACCGACCTCAGTGAACGCGTCTGCGACTCCAGCTGTTCCACATCGCTCATCCCGATGCGGGTGGAGTGCGGTGGAGGGAAGTACGCAGGATCTGCCATGTGGAATACCTCTGCGCCGCGTCGTCTGAATCCGAGCGTAGGACGCGCACGACAGGGTGAGAAGAGGGTTCCGTGCCGAATGGAATTCGGCGCAAGTGGCGATTAGACAGGTATTTTTGCGGGTATACCTGAAGCATCCCGCAGGAGCAAGGTTCTACCTATGAGGCGACGCGCGCACCTGCGGCTGGTGACCTCCTTCGAGGGCGAGGACACGACCCTCACCGCGGTGCTCAGCGCCGAGGACCTGGCTGAGGAACTCGGCCTCGATCCCCACGCCCGAGTCACGTGCGGCCTGCATCGTTGCTGGTTGCACCAGTGCGTCGCCTCGCCGGACCACGTCATCCCCGTCACCGGCCACCGGTGGTGTCGTCCGTGCCGCAGCCCTCTCGAAGTGTTCGTCGACGAGACGACCGCGAGTCTCGTATGCCCGATGTGCGGCACTGGCACCCCAGACACCGCGGCCAATCGTCAGGTCGTGCGCGCCTGCCGCACCAGCATCGCGGCGAGCCACGCCCGATAACGCGCCCAACAAATGCGCTCAGTAGAACGACCCGGAAGCGTTAAGCCTGGTGGGTGAAGACGGCGGCCTCCGGGAGATGGCTCGGGGGCCGCTGGCTGTCCTCCGGCACGTCGAGCAACGCCCAGATGATGTGCCGTCCGCCCCCGGCCGGCGTTTCACCCATGGTGAAGTTGCAGACGGCGATGGACGCGACGTTGCGCCGCATGATGTTCCACTGCCTGAGGTCCAGCCGTGCGGTCGTGCGCACGGCGACGGACATCTTGTCCCCACGCATCCGCAGCAGCAGCGCCAACGGGCTGTCGTCGTCCTCGATGTGCGACACGAGCTCCACAGCCACCTGCGGCGCGACGTCGAGCAACGACTGGACGCCCCACCGTTCGCAGGCGCGCTCGGTGATCCGTTCCGCCACGTGCGGCAGGCATCGGCACGTGGGCAACGCCGCGTCGACCCGGTCCTCGTGCCGCAGCCGCACGACGGCGGCCAGCGCGGCTTGAACCGTGGTGTGCATGGGGATGTGCCGCGGCAGCCCGCGCGCGCCCAGCGTCGACCGCAGCTGATGATCACTGACGACCAGGCTCAGCGAGATGCCCGGCCAGCGCGCCGCGGACAGCCACACGACGTCGAACACCACGAGCAGCGCGGGCGACTCGGCGACGAGGCCGTCGAGCTCCACCACGACGCCGACGAGCTCCTTGGTGGCGCAGTCGAGAAGCACGTCCTGCACCCGCATGTAGGTGGACCAGTCGAGGCGCCCGCCGAACCGGATGACGAGCACGCCGTTCTGCTCGCGGATGTCCACGCGAAGACCGTCAGCGGTCATGATCCGTCCCTCCCGCAGGCGTCACCCAGTTTTCAAGACTGGAGATGTCACACCAGGAGACCTAGGGGGTAACTACCCGTGTTTCGGCGTTGGTGCCTCCGGGGGACCGCGTTGCAGCGGGAGATCGCGCCGACCTAGGGTGCCGCTGTGGGCGGTTCGCTTTCCCCAGGTCGCAAAGGAAATTTGCCTGCTGACACAACTAGTTTCGTCGGCAGGAGGACCGACGTCTCCGAGGTGAGAAGACTCCTGTCCGAGTCTCGTCTCGTCACTCTTACGGGTGTCGGTGGCGTCGGGAAGACACGGCTGGCGCTGAAGGCCGCCGCCGAGACGTCCAGGGCCTTCCGCGACGGCGTGTGGTTCGTCGAACTCGCGGGCGTCACGGACCCGGAACTCGTGGTGCACACGGTTCTGGAGCAGCTGGGCGTCCACGACGACACGGTCCGCCAGCACCGCACGGTCCTGGTGGAACACCTGCGCGACCGTCAGGTGCTGATGGTCCTCGACAACTGCGAGCACCTCGTCGCCGCCACCGCCGATCTCGTGGACGCGTTGCTGCGCAGCGTGCGGGGCCTGCGCGTGCTGATCACCAGCCGCGAACGGCTCGGCGTCGACGGTGAACACCTCTGGCAGGTCGCCCCACTGCCGCAGGACCCGGCGCTGACCCTGTTCGCCGAACGGGCGGCGGCCGTCGAGCCGGGTTTCGTCATCGGCGCCCACAACCGCGGCACGGTCACCCAGATCTGCACGCTGCTCGGCGGCATCCCGCTGGCGATCGAACTGGCCGCGGTGCGCCTGCGCGTGCTCACCCTCGAACACCTGCTGTCCAGATTGGACGACACGTTCCGGGTGCTCGCGGACGGCAAGCGCGGCGGCGACCCGCGCCACCAGACGTTGCAGGCCGCGGTGGACTGGAGCTTCCACCTGTGCACGCGCGCCGAGCAGATCCTGTGGGCACGGGCGTCGGTCTTCGCCGGCACGTTCGACCTGGAGGCCGCGGAACGGGTCTGCTCCGGTGACAGCGTCTCCCCGGAAGGGGTCATGCACTCGCTCGCCGGCCTGGTCGACAAGTCGGTCGTGATCGCCGAGCAGCACCCGGCCGGCACGCGCTTCCGGTTGCTGGAACCGTTGCGTCAGTACGGCCTGGAGAAGCTGCGCAACGCCGGCCGGGAGCAGGTGCTGCGAGAACGGCACCGCGACCACTTCATCGAGTGGGCCGAGCGCCGCGAGAAAGAGTGGTTCGGCCCGGTCCAACCGCAGATCTTCTCGCGCACGCGCCTGGAACACGCGAATCTGCGGTCCGCCTTGGACTTCTGCTTCGAGAACCACGACGAGCACTGCGTGCACCTCGCCAGCACGCTGTGGTTCTACTGGGCGGGCTGCGGCATGCTCGGCGAGGGCCGGCACTGGCTCGACCGCGCGCTGGCGGGCGCGACCGAGGGACCGCGGCGGGCGAAGGCGCTGTGGGTCAACGGCTACGTCGCGACGCTGCAGGGAGATCTCCCCGCCTCCACCCGGATGCTGGAGGAGTGCCGCAAGTACGCCGCCGAGTCCGGTGACGGCCCCGCGCTGGCGTACTCGACCCACCGGCTCGCCTGCACCCACCTCGTCGGCGACGACCTCGACCTCGCGGACGGGTTGTTCGAGGAGGCCATGGACCTCTACCGGGGCCAGGGCACCGTCAACAGCCACACCATGCTCGCCGGCATCGAGCTGGCGATCTCGGCGACGTTCCGGCACGACTTCGCCGCCGCGGAACGGCTCTGCGTCGAAGCGAAGACCGTCGGCGAGCAGCACGGCGAGCTGTGGGCGCAGGCGTACGCGATCTACGTGCTGGCGCTGTGCGCGTGGGTCAGCGGCGACTACGCCAGGGCGGACCAGCTCGGCCGCGAGTGCCTGCGGATCAAGCGGACGTTCCACGACCTGCTCGGCATCGTGCTCGCGATCGAGGTGCTGGCCTGGATCGCGGCCTCTGAGGGCAACGCCGTGCGCGCGGCGACGCTGCTGGGCGCCACCACCGAGATCTGGCAGTCCGTCGGGTACCCGATGTTCGGGTCGCGCTATTTCGGGGCGCCCCACGGCGAATGCGAGTCCAAGACCATCGCCGCGCTGGGCGAGGAGGAGTTCCGCGCCGTGTTCCGCAAGGGCATGGACCTCGAACTGGACGACGCCATCGCGCTCGCGATCGGCGACCAGCCGGAGCCCGAGCCGGTGATCGAGACGGCCACGCCGCTGACCAGGCGCGAGCAGCAGGTGGCCGACCTGATCGCCGGGGGCATGACGAACAAGGAGATCGCGGCCCGGCTGGTGATCGCGCGCCGGACCGCCGAGGGGCACGTCGAGCGGATCCTGCAGAAGCTCGGGTTCACCTCACGCGCCCAGATCGCCACCTGGGTCACGGAAAGACGCAACTAGACGGAACTAGTCGATGCAGGGGATGCCGTCGCCGGTGGGCGGTGGTGGCGGCTCCTTCGCCAGGTCGGTCACCTTCTTGCGCACCTTCTCCGCGTCGACCTTGTTCACGTCCAGGCCGTCGATGTTCGCGCCGCCCTCGATCGGCAGCGTGTCGAACCGCACCTCGGTCGGCACCCGGCGGGCGAACTCGGTGAGGTCGAACCGGTCGTCCAGCACGACGTCCTGCTTCGCCATGTCGATCATCGCCTGCATCGCCGAGACGTCCGCGCCCTTCAACCGGCGCGCGACCGCCGAGAGGAACGCCTGCTGGCGCTTCGTGCGGTCGAGGTCGCCGTTGGGCAGGCCATGTCGCTGGCGCACGAACGACAGCGACTGACCGGCGTCCAGATGCTGCTTCCCGGCCGGGAAGTCCGCGCCGGACAACGGGTCCTTGGTCGCGTTCTTCAGGCACACGTCCACGCCGCCGAGCCCCTCGGCGATGTGGAAGAAGCCGATCAGCGAGATCTCCACGAGGTGGTCGATCGGCTGGTTCAGGAACGTCGCCACCGTCTGCACCTGGGCGCGCCGGCCCGCCTCCCGCCCGGCGCGTTCCAGCGTGCGCTTGTCGTGCTGCCCGGCCGCCTGCAGCCGTTCCTCCTCGGCGATCTTGGCGCGCCCGTAGGCCTCTTTGATCTTGCCCTCGCCGCCGGACGACAGCGGCACGAGGTTGTCGCGTGGCACGGACATCGCGATCGCCGGGCCGGAAACCGGGATGTGCAACAGGATCAGCGTGTTCGCGTTGTAGCCGCCGCGGTCGCTCTCGCCCGCCTGCATGCGCCGCAGCACGTCGTCCGGCAGCGGTTCGCCGTGCAGGTCCAGCCGCGTGGTCAGGCCCATGATCAGGATGTTGCGGCCGGACGACGAGCGCGGCGCGTCCTGCGGGATCGCGTACGACCGTTCGATGCCGCTGGAGATCGTGGACACAGTGGACCAGGCGATGCCGGACGTGACGAGCACAGTTGCACACACGGCCACCCAGACAGTGCGCATCAGGACTAGAAAGGCCGTGCGGTGATAGCGGCCACGTGGTTGCATGAAAAAGACACCCCCGCCGGTATTCTAAGTGGTCATGGGGGTACAGCTGCCCAGTTTGGCGGCGCTCGCGGTGCTGGCGGTGTTCACGCAGGTGGGGATCTGGGTGGACGGGGACAACCTCGCCTGGCCCTTCGGCGTCTGGTTGGTGGCGGGCGCGGTGCTGGCTTCGGCACTCGTGCGCCGGGTGGGGTTGTGGACGGTGGCACCGGCGCCACCTGTCGTGTTCCTGGTGCTGGCGGTGGCCAACGCGGCTTGGCGACGGCAGACGCAGGTGCGGTCTTTCTGGGGAAGTGGCAAGGAGTTCGCCGCGGACGCGGTCCGTTGGTTCGTCAACGGGTTCCCGTGGCTCGCGGCATCGGTCGGCGCGGCCGTCGTGGTCGTGGTCGTCCGCATGGTGCTGGGGGGCAGGAGAAATGCAGATCTTCGTCGACGCCAACGGCAGTAGACGGGTGGTGGCGCGGCTGGTCAGCCTGACCGTCGCGAGTGGACTGATCGTGTTCGCCGCCGTCGTCGGTGGCACGCTGCTGGAAATGTGGTGAGGCGCGCACCGCGGCTGCACTGGATTTCCATCCTGCTCGGGCTGCTCGTGCTGATGAGCGTGGTCTCGTTCCACGCCTACACCGCGATCAAGCCCGAGCCGGTGCAGCACGCCCGGGAACACCGCGACCTGCCGGACCGCACGCTGGCGCTGGCGTTCCACGGCGGTCCTGATCCGAAGTGGACACCGAGGCTGCTGACGGCACTGCGGGAGTCCGGCGTCAAGGCGACCTTCTTCGTCACCGGCACGCAGGTCACCCGCAATCCCAGCGTGACCAGGCGGATCGCCGACGAGGGCCATCAGATCGCCCTCGACGGCTTCCGCGTGGAGGGCGACCTCGGCAACCCGCTGAACCTCGCGTTCGCGCAGGCCGCGCTGGCGGACGTGCTGGGCACGCACACCCGGCTCGTCGGCGCGCCCGTCGAGGTGGACAGCGGCGACCGCGACTACCAGGACATCGGCACGCTGGTGCGGATGTCGCTGCAGCACGGCGGGGGAGTCGTCCGGTTGCACGACGACGGCAGCATCGGTGCCGACATCGCCCGTGAGCTGGCCAAAGCGCCTGGCTACCGGTTCGTCACGGTCACCGGCGACCGCCCGGTCGAGGCCACTGCCACCGAACGCTTCACCGGCGCGGTCACCGCGTGGTCGCAGCGCAACGGCGGCTTCGTGCTGACGTTGCTCGGCACGGCCATCGCGATCGCGGCGCTGCTGGGCCTGCTGCGCACTTTGATGCAGCTCGGCCTCGCGCACACCGACCGCAGGCTGCGGCGGGAGGGCGAGCAGGAGCCGCAGCCGTGGTTCGCGCTGCCGGTCTCGGTGGTCATCCCGGCGTACAACGAGGCGGTGAACATCGCGGCGACGGTGAAGTCCATCGCCGCGAACAACCACTGCGCCGACGTCGAGGTGATCGTTGTCGACGACGGCTCGACGGACGGCACCGCGGACCGCGCGGAGGAGCTCGGCCTGCCCGGCGTCACGGTGATCCGGCAGGCGAACCAGGGCAAGCCGGCCGCGTTGAACACCGGCATCCGCCAGGCGAAGCACGACGTCCTGGTGCTGCTCGACGGCGACACGATCTTCGAACCGGGCACGATCGGCGAGCTCGTGCAGCCGTTTGCGGACTCGCGGGTGGGCGCGGTGTCCGGCAACGCCAAGGTCGGCAACCGCAAGGGTCTGCTCGGCCGCTGGCAGCACCTGGAGTACTGCGCCGGGTCCAATCTGGACCGGCAGATCCTGCACGCGCTGCGCTGCATCCCGACCGTGCCGGGCGCGGTCGGGGCGTTCCGCAAGGCCGCGCTGACGGACGTGGGCGGCGTCAGCGACGACACGCTCGCCGAGGACACCGACCTCACGATGGCGGTGACGCGCGCGGGGTGGCGGGTCGCATACCGGCAGCAGGCGAAGGCGTGGACCGAGGCGCCGACCACGGTGCACGGGCTGTTCCGGCAGCGTTACCGCTGGTCGTACGGCACATTCCAGGCCATGTGGAAACATCGCGGCGCGTTGCTGGAGAACGGGCCGATGGGGCGGTTCGGGCTCATCTACCTGCTGGCGTTCCACCTGCTGCTGCCGATGCTCGCGCCGGTGATGGATCTGTACGTTCTGTACGGCTTTCTGGTGGCTGACGCGCCGCTCGCGTTGATCGTGTGGGCGGTGTTCCTGCTGCTGCAGACAGCCAGCGCGGGCTATGCGCTGCGGCTGGACGGCGAGTCGCTCAAGCCGCTGTGGGCATACCCCTTGCAGCAGATCGTGTACAGGCAGCTGATGTACGCGGTGGTGATCCAGTCGTTGTTCACCGCGTGGCACGGCACGCAGCTGAAGTGGATGTCGGTGCGCAGGACGGGTCTGCTCACGGACGCGCCCGGCGGTACGGTGCACGTCACTTAGACGGCAGTGGGCAAGGGAGTGCGGTGGGTCGAACGCCTTTGGACGCGCCGGAGCGTCTGCAAGAGGTATTCGCCGCCGTGCTCCACGTCCTGGCCGAAGTCGGCTACGCCCGGTTCAACATGGATCTCGTGGCGAACCGGGCGCGCGCGAGCAAGGCGAGCCTCTACCAGCGCTGGCCGTCCAAGGCGCGGCTGATCACGGACGCGCTCAAGGCGAACCTGCCCGAACTGCGCCAGCCGGACGAGGGCACGTTCGCCGAGGACGTCCGGGTGATCATGCGGGCGTGGGGCGAGCCGACGCCGTTCGACACCGCGGGCATCTTCCTCGGACTGCTGGAAGGCAGCCGTCAGGACGCCGATCTCGCGGGCCTGCGCGAGGAACACGTCGACCGCGCCTACACGGAGCACCTGCGGGTCGCGATCGACCGGGCGAAGGCGCGCGGCGAACTTCCCGAGCGACTCGACACCGACGTCCTCATCACCGCGCTGATCTCGACTTTCGTCCTCCGGTCGGATGAGGCGGGCGTCATCGACAGCATCGTCGACGGCCTGTTGAGACCGCTGATCGGGACCTTTCGAACCAAATAACTCGTCAGATCGTAGTTTCTTCGCTACGTTCGGTCATGGTTTCAAAAGAACAGTTCTGTTCTGTTGAGGAGACTCCCGTGACTGAAGCTGCCGTCTGCCCGGTCCCCCACGAGAACCGCGTCCACCCGCTCGGAGCGCCCGCCGGGTTCGAGGAGGCCATCAGCAACGGCCCGGCCAAGATGATCTGGCCCAACGGCGTCGAGGGCTGGGTCATCAGCAGCTATGCCGGTGTCCGGCAGGTGCTCTCCGACAAGCGGTTCAGCGCGAACCGGGACGGCGCTCCGGCGATGCGCACCGAGGGCGAGCCGGTCCTCGACTCGTCGCAGCCCGGCAACATGAACGCGATGGACGGCGACGAGCACCTGCGGCTGCGGCGTCCTCTCTCGCGGGGCTTCATGGTCAAGCGCATGGCCGAGATGCGGCCGCGCATCCAGCAGATCGTCGACGAGCACCTCGACGCGATGGAGCGTCAGGGCGCACCCGCCGACCTCGTGGCGTCGCTGTGCCTTCCGGTGCCGTCGCTGGTGATCGCCGACCTGCTGGGCGTCCCGCCGGAGCACCAGGAGCTCTTCCAGGCCACGGCGAAGCAGATGCTGGGCAAGAACGGCTCCAAGGTGGAGTACGAGGCGCTGGCCGAGCAGCTGGGCGAGGTGATCGGCAAGGTCGTCCAGGAGAAGAAGGCCTCGGGCGACACCGGCGACATGATCGGCCTGATGGTCAACGAGACCGACTTCGACATGGAAGAGCTGATGCTGCTCGCCATCGGCCTGCTGGTGGCCGGGCACGAGACGACGTCGAACTTCTTCGGCCTCTTCACGCTCACCCTGTTCGAACGTCCCGACCAGCTGGAGATCCTGCAGCGCGACCCGAGCCGCGCGGACGTGATCGTCGAGGAGCTGATGCGGTACACCATCGGCCGGCTCGGCGGCGCCGGGATCCAGCGCAGGGCTCTGGAGGACGTCGAGGTCGACGGCGTGACCATCAAGGCGGGCGAGTGGGCCGTGGTGTCGCTGCACGCCAACATGGACGAGGAGCTGTGCCCGCACGCGAGCGAGCTGGATCTCGAACGCCGGGCGGTGTCGCACCTCGGGTTCGGCTTCGGCCCGCACCAGTGCCTCGGCGCGAACCTGGCCCGCACGGAGCTGCAGATCCTGCTGCGGTCGCTCTTCACGCGGTTCCCGAACATTCGCCCCGCGGTGCCTGTCACGGAGATGTCGTTCCGGGAAGACATGATCACCTACGGCGCTTCCGCGATTCCGGTGGTGTGGTGAAGTGACAGTCCGGATAGACCAGACGCGGTGCATCGGATCAGGTCAGTGCGTGCTCGCCGCACCGGACGTGTTCGATCAGTCGGATGACGACGGGCTCGGTCTCGTGCTGATCTCCGAGCCCTCGGCCGAGCTGCTTCCCGGCGTTCGTGACGCGGTGGACAGGTGCCCGGCCGGAGCGGTGAGCCTGGAAGAGTGACTTGATCGGCCGTTCCGGTGAGGCGCCATCACTGGAAATTGATTCAGTTCCTCTTGGCTGACACCTCGATGGCCCCTTTCCGATCACGCTGTTCGTCCAGAATCGTAAGCGCGACCACCACGGCGTTGTGGTGGTCGCGCCGACGCGTCCCGGGAGAGTCGAAAGACCCTTCCCGACCAGGCCGGACAGCGGGATGGTGACGGCGGCGCGGTGAGTACCGGCGGTGTGTAACGGGTACCTGTACAGCGGGTGTCCGACGCACGTCAGGAGGACCAGCTATGTTCAACGGCGAAGCATTTCCGGCTCGCGTGGACAAAACAGACGTGCGGCACGTGGAAACGCTGACGAGTGCGCTACGAGCGCTCGATTACGAATACGGCGGAGGCGCCTGCCGGGATGCCTGCGTCGCGTTGTTGAACTGGGCGAACCCCCTGCTCGACGCCGGCTCGTCCGGCCATGTGCTGCAACGGCTCCAGGTGGCCATCGCGGACCTGCACAACCTGGCCGGCTGGGCGTCGTTCGACATGGGACTGCTGGAATCCGCACACGTGCACTTCGGCCGTGCGATGGACCTCGCGCGCACGTCGGGCAACAGCGCGTTGGAGGCCAACATCCACTACCGGATGGGCCGCGTGCATCTGCACTACGAACTCGCCGAGGACGCGCTCGCGTCGTTCCAGCGCGGTCTGCCCATCGCACAGGCCAGTGGCTCCACGTTGGCCGTATCCATCCTGCACGCCAACGAGGCGTGGGCGTTCGCGAAGATGGGCGCCGAGAGGCAGGCGTTGCGCCAGTTCGCGCGTGCGGAGGAGGAGTTCGAACGCGCCGAGGGCGAGGATCCACCGCCGTGGGCGCGCTTCTTCGACCTGGCCGACCTGGTGTCGATCGGTGGCATGGTCCACACCGAACTCGCCCGCACCTGCGACGTGAAGTACGCGCGGTCCGCGATCCCGTTGCTGACCAGGGCGATTGCTTCTGATGGTGACGAGGCTTCGCGCAGCCAGTCGTTCCGGCTCGCCGCGCTGGCGGTGAACTACCTGGTGCAGAACGAGGCCGAGCACGCGCGCGACATCGGGGAACAGGCGATCGCGGTGTCCGGCCCGATCCGCTCGGCGCGCACGCGGGACCGGATGCGGCCGCTGAAGCAGGAGGCGGAACGGTTGCGGGGCAACGAGGCCGCGGACGAGCTGTCGTCGCGGCTGGGGGAGTTCATGTCCTCGCAGCAGGGAGCCGCGTAGAACGTGGAAGGCGCCACCGGGACCCGAGGAGAGGTTTGGGCTTCGGGTCCCGGCGGCACCACGGCCGAACAGCGCCCAGCTGGGGGGCCTTGGCGCCGCTCGGGGTCTGGGTTCAGCAGCGGATGTCGGTTTCCGCCCGGTAGGTCATCGCGCCGGAGTTCCACTCGGCGTAGGCGTTCGTGCAGGTGTCGAGCGTGTCGGTGCCGTACGACCACAGTTCCTGCTGCCGGTAGCGGCCGTCCTTGCGGCCCTCGTGACCGTAAGGCTCACGCGACCACTCGTTGCCCCACTTCGCGATGATCACGAACTCGGGGGTGTACGGGGCACCACCACCGTGCACGCTGTCCCAGGTGTAGATGTACGCCCAGTTCTTGCCGCAGCCCTTGAACTGCTTGACCGACGCCCACTTCTGCCCGTGGTCGCCGATGTAGGCGGTCTTGCCGATCTGCGTCACCGGTCCGCAGCCGGGAGCGCTCTCCGCCTGCGCCTCACCAGACGTGGCCACTCCGAGGAGCAACGCGGCGGCGGCGACGAAGGTTGTCCTCTTCATGGGCGAGAAGCATCACTCGACCCGCTGACATTTCGCTGACACCTCGGGTTACCGGCTGGTTAGGATCGGCACATGCAACGGCGGTGGGGGTTCAAGGTTCTCGGATCGTTGCAGGTCATCGACTCGGGCCGGGTCGTCGAGCTGCGGTCGGCCAAACAGCGTGTCCTGCTCGCCGCGTTGCTGATGAAGGCCAACGCGCCGGTCTCGTCGTACGAGCTGATGGAGCACCTCTGGGGTGAGGAGCCGTCCGGGTCGGCGCGCGCGACTCTGCAGACGTACGTCATGCGCTTGAGGCAGTCGCTGGACGACCTCGCGGACCGCCAGCTCGTCCGCACCTGGCCCACCGGCTACTCGATCCACGTCGACGACGACCAGCTCGACCTGCTGACGTTCCAGCGGCTGCGCGCCGAGGCCCGCCGCGCGCCCGACCTGGAGACCGAGGCCCGGCTGCTGGGCGAGGCCGCCGCGTTGTGGCGCGGGCCCGCGCTGGACCAGGTGTCGTCGCTGCGGATGGAACAGACCGACGTGCAGCGCCTGAACGAGCAGCGCTGGGAGGTGCTGGAGCGGCGCAACGACGCCGAGCTCCAGCTGGGCCGGCACGACCAGATCGTCGACGAGCTCCGTTCCCTGGTCGCCGAGCATCCGTTGCGCGAACGGTTCTGGTACCAGCTGATGCTCGCTCTGCACCGGACCGGGCAGCAGGCGCAGGCGCTGGACGTGTTCCGCCGGGCCAGTGACGTGCTGGCCGACGAGCTCGGGATCGATCCGAACGCCGAGCTGCGCGCGCTGCACATGGAGGTGCTGGCCGGGTCGTCGGCGCCTGTTGCGGTGCAGGCCGGGCCTTCCTGGCTGCCGCCTGCCGTGGGGGACTTCTCCGGGCGGGCTGACGAGGTCGCGCGGCTGACGGCCGGGTTGCGTGCCGGCGGGACGTGGACGATCACCGGGCCTGGTGGTGTCGGCAAGACTTCTCTGGCCGTCCACTGCGCGCATGTCGTGCGGGACGCGTTTCCGGACGGGCAGCTGTACCTGAACCTCCGCGGTGGCGAGCAGAAGCCCGTCGAACCCGCTGCCGCGCTGGACCGGTTGCTGCGCGGTCTCGGTGTTTCGGGTGGCGCGATTCCGTCCTCTGTGGACGATCGGGTGGATCTTTACCGCGATCTGTTGTCCGACCGGCGGATTCTCGTGGTCCTGGACAACGCGATCAACGAGGCTCAGGTTCGGCCGTTGCTGCCGGGGACGACTTCCGGTGCGGCTCTGGTGACGTCGCGGGCAGCTCTGGCCGGGCTCGAAGCCGCCCACGTCGTGCCGTTGGACGTGTTGCCGTCTGCTGATGCGCTGACGTTGCTGCAGGCTGCCGTGGGTGAGGCTCGGGTTGCGGCGGAACCCGTTGCGGCGCAGGCGATCGTGACTTACTGCGGGCAGCTGCCGCTCGCGTTGCGGGTGGCCGCTGCCCGGTTGGTGGCGCGTCCGCACTGGCAGCTGGCGAAGCTGGCCGGTCGGTTGTCGGACGAGCGTCGCCGCTTCGACGAGCTGTCGCTGGGGGACCTGGACGTCCGGGCCTCCCTGGCTTTGTCCTACGACGGGCTGGACTCGTCGCACCGGACCGCGTTCCGGCTGCTGTCGCTGGTCGACACGCCCGACTTCCCGGCCTGGATGGCGTCACCGCTGCTGGGCCTGGAGCTCGACGACGCCGAGGACCACGTCGAGGCGCTCGTCGACGCCCGGCTGGTCGACTACGCCGGCCGGGACGCGCTGGGCCAGGTGCGATATCGGCTGCACGACCTGCTGCGCGCGTTCGGCCGGGAGGCGGCGGACGAGGATCCCTCGGTCGCGTTGAAGGCCTTGTTCGAGCAGTGGCTGGACCTGACGACGCGCGCGGACGCCGAGCTGCCGCACCAGGCGATCCGGCTGGAGCCGGTCGCGCTGGAACGGTTCGACCTCGGCGACGCGGCCGCGTGGTTCGACGCGGAGTGGCAGAACATCCACGCGGTGATCAACCAGGCCGCCGCCCTGGGCCTGTGCGCGCTGGCCGCCGAACTGGTGATCCGCTCGACGGCGTTCTGCGATCTGCGGGCCCGCTTCGACGACTGGGCGCAGATCAACGAGCTCGGGCTGTCGTGCGCGCCGCCGGAGCGCAAGCCGATCCTGTTGCAGCAGCGCGGAATCCTGTACGCGCGCATGCACAAGTACACCGAGGCGTCCGCCGACTTCGCTGCCGCGCAGGAGGCCTTCGCTCTTGCCGGAGATGTGTGGGGCGAGGCCTACAGCTGGTACGGCATGGGGTGGATTCACGAGTTCAGCGGGCGCTCGCTGGAGGCCCGGTCGGCTCATCGCGAGGCCATGACGCGGTTCGTGGCCTCCGGCAACCCGCACGGCGAGGTCGAGGTGCTGTGCTCGCTGGGCGCGATCGAGCGTCGTGCCGGTGGGCTGGCCGCGGCGCAGGAGTACCTGGAGCGGGCGCGCCGGGTCGCCGGTCAGCTCGGGGACGAGCAGAGTGAGCTGGCGGCGACGCTGGAGCTGGGGCGGTTGCACCAGTTCACCGGGGAGCTGGAGATGTCGGCCGCGTTCCTGCGGTCCTCGTTGGCCGCGGCGCAGAAGCTCGGGGATCCGGACTTCGCGGCGCACATGCGGTTGTTCCTGGCTGACACCTTGATCCGGTCTGGGCAGGTTGGGCTGGCCGAGGAGCAACTGCGGCTGGCTTGGGAGTTCTTCGAGGAGCACGACGACCGGCACGGCCGGATCTGGGTGTGGCGGTTGAGATCCGCGCTGGCTGCCACGCCTGAGGAGGCGTTGCGGTTGGCTTCGCTGGCGTTGGAGCAGTCGCGGGAGATGGATTCGCCGCCTGAGTTGGGGCGGTCGTTGCGGGTGCTCGGGAATGCGCTGGAGCGGGCCGGCCGGGTGGAGGAGGCTCGGGAGCAGTGGCGGTTGGCTGAGGAAACGCTTACCGCGGCTGGGTTCCAGGCTGAGGTGGATGAGCTTCGGTTGGCTACTTCGTAGGTTGGGCGCTGACGCGCCGGTGCGGTTCTGTCGCGTTCCAGCGTGGGTTGCGTTTCAAGCCATAACCGAGCTTTGGTTGCGTCATCGCCGCTTCTCGACGATTGCGATCGGGCTTGACTTCGGGCACCTCGATCCCAAAGTCAAGCCCGATCGCTTGCAGCGTGGGCACGTTGGCACCGTCGGCGTCCGCCATACCGCTGCCGTTGGGGCTTCGCGGGGCCTGGAGAGCTAGCTGGTTGGCGAGTTGGCTGGCTCGCTAACCCTGGTTCTGGCTCAGCACCGTGTCCACGGTGACGCCGGAGGCCACGATCATGCTGAGCAACGGGTCCGGCACCTGGCGGTGGAACTGCACCACGTAGTTGTCCGCGGTCGAGAACATCGCCTTTGCCATGCCCTGCCAGGTCTTCGTGATGCGGGCGACCTCGGTGTCCGTGTGGTCGCGCAACGAGAAGTTCCACGCCCGCCAGTTCTCGGCGTAGATGCCGCCGACCTTCATCCCGTTGCACACGTACGCGAACCGGACCTTGCCGAACACGTTCTCCTGCACGATCTCGCCGATCGGCATGCCGTCGCCGCGCTCGACGAGGACCTTGGACTTCCACATCGTCGCTGGCCGCACCAACCGCAACAGCGGATGTCCCTGCACGTCCCGGATCTCCAGCCGGACGTCGAGCATCGAGTCGAGCTTCGTGAAGGCGCGCAACGCTTTCGCGGCTCCGGACTGACCGACCTGTTCGACGGTGCCGATGTGGCGAGCGTGCTGGTCGTAGATGACGTAGGAGTTCGACATCTCGATGAGCTTGGCCTTCTGGTTCACGACGAGGACCGGCTCGGTGAACAGCGTGCCGCCTCCCTGGCCCGCTCCCTGGGCGCCCGCGCGCTGGACCTGCTGGGCGACGCGGTCCTGGCCCGTGCCGCCCATCTGCATCTCCATGTGATGGGCGTCGGTCTGCTGCTGGCGCGGCTGCGTGTGGGGCGTCCACTGCGTGCCGTCCCACCACCGGACGAAGCGGGGGTCGGCGTTGTCGGGGTACCAGCCCGGGGCGAGGTTCACGCGGATGAGGGTAGTGCGGAAAACCGTGCCACGCGCGAAGATGCGAGTATGTTCGCAGGCAAACGATTATTGGCGGCGCTGACTGCCGCGACTCTTGTCCTGTTCGGCGTCAATGCCGGAATCGCCACAGCTCAGACGACCACTGAAGCGTGTGCGGGTGCGTATCGAGGGGATAGTCGGCTGGGGCCGGAGATGTTGCCCAAGCCGTGGCAACAACCCGTGGGTCCGCTCGTGGCCGGGTACAAGCGGTTCGGGCAGCTGAACAAGGACGCGTTTCTCACGAAGTACTGGAACGGCACGGGCTGGAACTACCCGCCGCAGGACGGCTTCCGGCTCAGGCCGGACGGCGAGCCGATCAAGTACAGGACGACGATCTGGCCCAGCACCAAGCTCGACCGGTTCGGCAGTGAGTTCGGCGGATTCCTGGCGTACAAGGGCGCGCACTACTCGACGCGCGCGATTCCGCCGCAGAGCCTCTACACCTTCGACGCCGCGTACAGGTGCAACTACCACGCCTACCAGGTGAAGAAGGCGTTCGCGGTGTGGGAGGGGCCGATCGCGCCGTGGTTCGAGCAGACCGGCGGTGGGCTGCAGCAGAAGCTGGACAGGGCGTTGGTGCCAGGCGACGGGGCACTGAATGTCGCCTGGCTGCTCTCCAACGGCTACCTCGTGCGGATCAACTGATCGTGATCGCGCTCGCCGGGCACAGGCCCGCCGCCTCCTTCGCGGTGGCCTCGTGCTCGGCGTCGGGGTGCTCCACCAGGAGTACGACCGTGCCGTCTTCTTCGCTCTGGTCGAAGAGGTCCGGGTCCGTCAGCACGCACATCCCGGAGCCGCAGCACTTCGACTGGTCGACGGAAATCTTCATGCCGACCACGCTACTGGCAACGAGTGGACCCCGTAGATCCCCATGTCCGTGCGCAGCGGCACCTCCTCCGGCTCGATGTCCAGCCGGAGGTCCGGAAACTCCTGGAACAGCTTGGCGAACGCGATCCGCATCTCGATGCGGGCGAGCTGCTGGCCCAGGCACTGGTGGATGCCGTGCCCGAACGCGACGTGCCCGGTCGCCGGGCGGCGCAGGTCGAGCTCCTCGGGGTTGCCCGGGAACTTCTCCGGGTCCCGGTTGGCCACCGGGATGTGCATCAGCACGGTGTCGCCGGCCTTGATCAGGTGCCCGTCGATCTCCACGTCCTCGGTCGCGGTGCGCAGCGGTCCGAAGTGGATGATCGACAGATACCGCATGAGCTCCTCGACGGCGTTGTCGACCACCTCGGGCTCGTCGCGCAGGATCTTCAGCTGATCCGGGTGCTGCAGCAGCGTGAACGTCCCGATGCCGAGCATGTTCGCCGTGGTCTCGTGTCCGGCGAGCAGCAGGAGCATCGCCATGTTCGACGCTTCCTCGTCCGTCGGCTCACCCGTGGCCAGCAGGTCGCTGATCATGTCGTCGCCGCCGGGATCGGCCTTCTTGCGGGCGATCAGCTCGCGCATGAACGCCTGGATGCGCTCGAAGGCGGCCATGGCCTCCTTGACCGGCGTGTCCAGGCTCAGCATCTTCGCCGTGTCCTCCTGGAACCTGTGCTTCTCGTCGTAGTCGACGCCGAGAAGTGCGCAGATCACCAGTGACGGCACCGGCAGCGCGAACTCCTTGACGAGGTCCGCGTGGCCGTCGAACGTCCGCAGGTGCTTGAGCTGGTCGTCGACGATCGTGCCGATCCACTCCGACAGCTGGTTCATCCGCCTGACCGTGAACTGGCCCTGCAGCATCTTGCGCAGCCGGGTGTGGTCCGGCGGGTCCTGGCTGAGGAACATGCCGGGTTCGACCTTGCGCTTCGTGCCGCTCTCGTCCACCTGGCGGCGCTTGTCCGGCAGGTGATGAGTCCCCGGGTCGTTGGTGAACTTCGGGCTCCCCAGGATCTCGCGCACCTGGTGGTGACCGGTGACGAGCCAGCCGAGGTGACCGTCGGCGAACTCGAGCCTGCTGATCCGCGCCTTGTCGCGGATCTCGGTGATCTCGGTCGGCGGGTCGAACGCGTTCGGCCGCGCGGTGGGCAGCTCTTCGGTGATCAGTTCGGTCATCTCGCACACCTCCCAGTGCTCGGTAGAAGACCTGTTTTCGAAGCTACAGAACATTCACCAATCTGTGAAGCATCACGCTCCGCCACGAACCGAAATCTGTCCGCATCTGCCGGTCGTGGGTCGCGACGGCCACAGCGGCCCTGGTCTGCCGCAGCGCCTCCGTCAGCTCGTCGACCAGCGCGATCGACAGGTGGTTGGTCGGTTCGTCGAGCAGCAGCACGTGCGGGCCGCGGCTGAGCACGACCGCCAGCTCCAGTCGCCGGCGCTGTCCAGTGGACAGGCGGGAGACCGGGCGAGCGAGCTCTTTCCCTCTGAGCAGACCGAGTTCCTCCACCCGCGAACAGAGCTGGCGCGCGGTGGCCGCCTCGTTCTCGAACCTGGACTCCTGGGCCAGCAGCGCCACCTCGCCGACTTGATGAACCGTGCCGTGCGCAGGCGTGATGTGGCCCGCGAGGACGTTCAGCAGCGTCGACTTGCCGGCGCCGTTCGGGCCGGTGATGAGCAGCTTCTCGCCTGCCGACAACGAGATCGGCTCGGTGAGGTGCAGCCTTCCGGGTACTTCCAGCGGCGTTGCGTGCAGCAGGTCGCCGTCGGCCGAGAGCTCCGGCGGGGCGAAGCGCAACGGCGGCGGGGGAGCGTCGACGCGCTGGTCGTCCAACTCCTCCAGCCGGCGAGCGACGTTGCGCATCTTGTTCGCCGCGCGCGTGGTGCGTTGGTGCCTGAACGTGCCCTTCGGCGGGCGCCACGCGTCTTTCAACCGGCTTTGCGCGCGCTCGACCTTCTCGGCGAGTTCGCCGTGTTCGGCTTCCTCCTGGGCGAACCGCTGTTCCCACCGCCGGCGTTCGGCGCGCTTGGCCTCCTGGAACGCCCGGTAGCCGCCGCCGTGCAGGTGCACCTCGCCGTCCGGAGCTGGGTCGAGGTCGAGCAGCTGCGTGCAGACGTCGTCCAGCAGCGTGCGGTCGTGGCTCACGAGCACCACGACGCCGTGGTGTTGCTGCAGGCGTTCGGTCAGGAAGCCCAGCGCGTGTTCGTCCAGGTGGTTGGTGGGTTCGTCGAGCAGCAGGACGTCCGCGCGTTCAGCCAGCAGGCACGCGAGCCGGACGCGGTAGCGCTGGCCCACGCTGAGTTCCTTGAGCCGCCTGGACTTCGGGTGGTCGGCGTCCAGAGCTTTGAGGGCGATGTCCGCGCGGCGTTCGGCGTCCCACGCCTCGATGGCCTCGGCGTGGGCCAGGGCCCGCTCGTAACGCCGCTCGTCGAACGGCTCGGCGGCACTGTCCAGTTCGGACAGTGCTTGACGGCTCTCGCGCAGTGCTTCGGACAGCAGGTCCCCCACCGTTTCGCTGTCGTGGAACGGCATTTCCTGTTGCACCAGGCTCAACGAACCGTGCCGGGTGACAGTTCCCTGGTCCGGCACGAGATCGCCGGCGAGCAGGCGGAGGAGGGTGGTCTTGCCGCGGCCGTTCTCGCCGATGATGCCGAGGCGTTGGCCTGCGGAGACTTTGAGCGAGATGCCGTCGACGACAGGACCGGCCTCATAGCCCTTGGTGAGGTCTTGGGTCGTCAAATGGACATGCGTGCGCATGCGGGATCCTCTTCCGGGTACGCGAAATCAGGACGTGGTGTGGTGGCACACGTCGTGAATCAGAGGTAGAAGACCCCGTACCCGAATCCCATGAGACCCACGGTACCTACGGTCGCAACGCCTTTTCGATCGCCTTCTTCAGGTCCCGCACGCTTTCCTCGGTGCCCGGCGTCGGCCCGGTCGTGCTGCCGCCGCCGACGAGCCGGTAGAAGATCAGGCCCTCCAGGAACGCGCTGATGTGCGCGCCGGCGCGTTCGGGGTCCTCGTGGCCCAGCGCCCGAGCCATGTCGGTGGCCCGCCGGCGCGGGGAGTGCACGAGGATCGACTTCAGCTCTGGGTGGTGCGTGGCTTCGAGCATCGCCGCGTACCGGGCGAGTGTGCGGTTGCGCTCGACCAGCCAGTTGTCGAGCGTCTTCGCGAGGCCGCCGGCGGGGTCGTGCGGGTCGAGGAAGATCTCCGCCTGCTCCTGGGCGGCGAGCCGGTCCACGAGCCCTTCGATCAACGCCCTGCGGGTGCGGAAGTAGGCGCTCGTCGAACCTTCGGGCAGACCGGCCTTGCGATCGACCGCCCGGTGGGTGAGGCCGCGCATGCCGAGTTCCGCGACGAGTTCGATCGCCGCGTCCGTGATCAGGTCTTTTCGCACCGTGGTCCCTGTCTCTCTACAGCTGTAGTCTACAGGTGTAGTGTCTTCTACACCTGTAGAGGAGGCGTGCGATGAAGGCGATCGTGGTCGGTGGCGGCATCGGTGGGCTGGCGGCGGCGGTGTCGTTGCGGCGCGTGGGCTGGGAAGTCCAGGTCCTGGAGCGTGCTGCCGCTTTCGGCGAGGTCGGCGCGGGGATCGGCGTGATGCCGAACGCGGTGCGCGCGCTGGAGTGGATGGGGGTCGCGGACGAGGCCAGGAGGCTCGGGACACCGCGCGTGTCGGGTGGCATCAAGTCGTCCGACGGGCGCTGGCTCGCGCATCTGCCCGCGGTCGGCCAGGAGAAGATCATCGCGATGCACCGGGCCGATCTGCACGGGGTGCTGCTGCGCGCGTTGCCGCCCGAGATCCTTTTCAACAACGTCGACGTCACGAGCGTTGAGGAGCTGGACGCAGACCTCGTGGTGGCGGCGGACGGCATCAACAGCCGCCTTCGCGCGGCGCTGCTGCCCGACGCGCCGGGACCGGTGTACGCGGGGGCCACGGCGTGGCGAGGGGTGGCGCCGGGTCCGTTCGATCTGCCGATCTCGCAGACACTCGGTCCCGGCGGCGAGGCGGGCCTGCTGCCGCTCGGGGACGGCCGGCTGTGCTGGTACGTCTCGACCGTCGCGCCTGCCAACGCGGATCTGGATCCGGTGGAGGTGTTCGCGGACTGGCACGAGCCGTTCCCGGAGCTGCTGGCGACGACACCCGACATCCTGCGGCACGACATCTACGAGCTGCCGCTGCTGCCGACGTTCGTCTCGGGACGGGTGGCGTTGCTCGGCGACGCGGCGCACGCGATGGTCCCGTACATGGGGCAAGGGGCGTGCATGGCGCTGGAGGACGCCGTCACGCTCGCATCCGTCGACGGTGATCTGGTGCGGTACGACGCGCTGCGGCGACCGCGCGCGCAGACCCTGTGGAAGGCCTCGAAGCTCGCGGGGAAGTTCGGGATCGAGGTGCGGTCGCCGGTCGCACTGGCGTTGCGGAACTCGGTGTACCGCGTGCTGCCGGGCTCGGTGGCCGTGCGCGGGATGACCCGTTTCTCCTCGTGGCAGGTGCCCGCGATGCCACGATGACGTTGGTGGATCTCGTGGTGTTCCGCCGGGTGATCATGGCGGTCCCGACCGGGCTCACGTTGTCGCTGGCCGGCATCGCACTGGCGGCCAGCAGCAGACCATTCCCGCTCTTCAACCCACGGTGTCCGTTACCGCGCACGTGCTGACGTGCGGGCCGAGCGGCCGCACGGTGAGGTGCTCCAGTGAGTACACAGTGGACGGTGCGCGGTACGCGAGCGAGATGCCTGTGCGTTCGGTTCCGTCCGATCGCGAGGTCGGCATCGAGGTGCTCGCGTCCGACCACTCGGTCGTGGTTTCCAAGCCCTGGCTTGATGTTCTGCTCTTCCGCGGTGGCGGGATCACACTCGTGGCGCTCGCGGTCGTGTTCGGACTGCGGTGGGTTCGCCTGGCACGGACGGCGACCGCCGAACTTCGCAGGCGAATCTCTTCTCAAGTTCACTCGAACGGGTCGAATCCACCGGTGAACTAGATCACCGGTCAATGTTTGGTCTCGGCCAGATAACAGTCGAAAACCACCCTTTGTCGCGCCCTTTGTCACCCGGTTGCTGTATCAAGTACTCGCTGAACGTGTCGGACGCGGTCCAGTGATCCAGATGGCGTAACGCGACAGGCGGTTTCGGGTACCCGAAAGCGCAACTACGGTGCCTCAACCATGACCCCCGTCCCGACTGATGTGATGCCCCGTTCCCTCACGTCGCTTCCCCCGGCGCAGGTCGAGAACACCCCCGAGTTCGACATCGCCGAGGCGGAGGACTTCGTCCGCCAGCACCACGCCGAGCACCCGGATCTCGGTCCGGTCGAGGCGCGCCTGGCCGAGGTGCACGCGGAGATCGCCGCGACCGGCACCTACCGCCACACGACCGCCGAGCTGACCTTCGGCGCCCGCGTGGCCTGGCGCAACAGCTCCCGCTGCATCGGCCGCCTGTACTGGCGCAGCCTGAAGGTGCGCGACCTGCGCGAGACCTCCACCCCCGCCGACGTGGCCGCGGAGTGCGTCGAACACCTCCGCCTCGCCACGAACGGCGGCAAGATCCGTCCCGTCATCACGATCTTCGCCCCGGCCGAGCCCGGCATGCCGGCGCCGTCGATCCTGAACGAGCAGATCGTCCGCTACGCCGCCTATCGCGGTCCGGACGGCGGCGTGCTCGGGGACGCGCGCAACCTGGCGCTGACGGAGCTCGCGTTGAAGCGCGGCTGGCAGCCACCGGCGTCGCGCGGCCCGTTCGACGTGCTGCCGTTGATGGTGACCTGCGAGGGAGAGGAGCCGGCGCTCGTCGAGATTCCTTCCGACGCCGTGCTGGAAGTGCCGCTGTCACACCCCGACCTGCCGTGGCTCGCGGCGTTGGGCGTGAAGTGGCACGCCGTCCCCGCGATCAGCAACATGCGGCTGCGCATCGGCGGCATCGACTACCCGTCGGCGCCGTTCAACGGCTGGTACATGGGCACCGAGATCGGCGCCCGCAACCTCGCCGACCACGACCGGTACGACCTGCTGCCGTACCTCGCCAAGCGGATGGGCCTGGACATGTCGTCGGAGGCGACGTTGTGGCGCGACAGGGCTTTGATCGAGCTCAACCGCGCCGTCCTGCACTCGTTCGGCGAGGCCGGGGTCACGATCACCGATCACCACACCGAGTCGCGGAGGTTCTTGACGCACCTGGAGAAGGAGGAAGCCGCGGGCCGGCCGTGCCCCGCGGACTGGTCGTGGATCGTGCCGCCGGTGTCCGGTGGTCTCACGCCGGTCTACCACCGCTACTACGACAGCGGAGACCTCCTGCCGAACTTCTTCCCGGCCGGCAAGCCCTCTGGTTGCCCGGTGGCGCACTGAGCCGTTGGCTTGTGTGTGCCATGAACGGCGCTTTTGTCCATCTGAGGTGCACAAAAGCGCCGTTCATCGAGAACCGGGGGCATGAGAGCGCTCTCGGTGGGCACTATGCGCGGTCTGGCTGATGGATGAAGGTTCCCGGCATGGAACAGGACGAGGCTCACCTGGACGGGTGAGGCCGGGCAGGGTGGGATGGGCTGGTGCAGCTCACCAGGAGCCTCAACCTGACCGACGCCGTGTTCGTCGGCCTCGGCTCGATGATCGGCGCGGGCGTGTTCGCGGTGTTCGCGCCCGCCGCGGCCGCCGCGGGCAGTGCGTTGCTCGTCAGCCTCGTGATCGCGGGTGTGATCGCGTGCTGCAACGCTCTCTCCAGCGCGTGGCTCGCGGCTGAGTACCCGCAGTCCGGTGGCACCTACGTCTACGGGCGCGAACGCCTCGGCCGGATCTGGGGTGACCTGGCCGGGTGGGCGTTCGTACTGGGCAAGACGTCCTCGTGCGCGGCCATGGCGCTGACGGTGGGCACCTACGTCGGTGCACCCAAACTGGTCGCGGTGGCGGCCATCGTGGCGTTGACGATCCTCAACCTGACGGGCGTCCAGAAGTCCGCGATGGTCACCCGGATCATCGTGATCGCGGTGCTGCTCGTGCTGGCGGCGACCGCGGTCACGGCGGGGGAGGCCGCGGCTCCGGCCGACTTCAAGGCGGCGGGCATTCTTCCGGCCGCCGCCCTGCTCTTCTTCGCGTTCGCCGGCTACGCGCGTATCGCCACCCTCGGCGAAGAGGTCAAGGAACCGCGCAAGACGATCCCGCGTGCGGTGATCATCGCGCTGGCCATCACGCTGGTCGTCTACACCGCGGTCGCTCTCACGGCCCTGAGCGCGCTGGGTGGCGATCTGGCCACGAAGACGCTGGCCGACGTGTCCCCGGCGTTGGCGCCGGTGATCCGGGTCGCCGCGTGCCTCGCCGCGCTGGGGTCGTTGCTCTCGCTGCAGCTGGGGGTGAGCCGGACCGCGCTGGCGATGGCTCGCGACCGCCGGTTGCCGGGTTTCATGGCGGACCTGCGCTGGGCGGAGATCGTGACGGGCGTGGCGGCGATCGCGCTGGTGCTCGCCGTCGACGTCACGCGGGCGATCGTGTTCAGCTCGTTCTGCGTGCTGCTCTACTACGCGATCGCCAACGCCAGCGCGTGGACGCTCGGTAAGCGAGTGGTTCCCGCGATTGGGCTGGCAGGGTGCCTGACGCTCGCCGGTGCGGTGCTCTGGCAACTGTGATGTGGCCCAGGTCACCTTTGATCGCGTAACGTGCGTACGGTGAGAGTGGGAACACCCGCAGAGTCGCGGCCCGCCGAGCGCCGTGTCGCCTGCGTACCGGAAACGGTATCGCCGATGGTCGACGCCGGATTGACCGTGCACGTACAGGAAGGCGCAGGCCGTCACGCCCACGCCCCCGACGCCGCGTACCGCGCGGCCGGGGCGAGTGTGACGGCCGAGGATCCGACGGCCGAGTCCGATGTCGTCGTGTCCGTGCAGCCGTTGACCATCGACCAGGCCAGGTTGCTCAAACCCGGCGCCGTCACCATCAGCTTCCTGCAGCCCGCTCAGGAGCGTGAGCTGCTCGACGTCTACAAAGACCGGCGCGTCACGTCGTTCAGCTTCGACCTGCTGCCACGGGTCACGCGTGCCCAGAGCGCCGATGCCCTGTCCTCGCAGGCACTCGTCGCCGGTTATCGGGCGGTTCTGGTGGCTGCCGAACGACTACCGCGCTTCCTGCCGATGTTCACCACGGCCGCCGGCACCGTGCCGCCGGCCAAGGTGCTGGTGCTGGGCGCGGGAGTCGCGGGCCTGCAGGCCATCGCGACCGCGCGCAGGCTGGGCGCGGTCGTCGAGGCCTACGACGTCCGCAAGGCCGCGGGCGAGGAGGTCCGCAGCCTCGGGGCCAAGTTCCTGGAGCTCGACCTGGAGACGCAGTCCGGCGTCTACGCGTCGGTGCAGTCCGAGGAGTTCCTGGAACGCCAGCGAGAGCTCATCGGTGAGCACGTCGCGCAGTCCGACGTCGTGATCACCACGGCCGCGATCCCCGGCCGCAAGGCCCCGGTGCTCGTCACGACCGACATGCTCAAGGCCATGGCACCAGGATCGGTCGTGGTCGACCTGGCCGCGGAGTCCGGCGGCAACTACGCGGGATCCGTTGCGGGGCAGGAGACCTGGGTCGGCGAGGTGCTCGTGCACGGCGCGCTGAACCTGCCGTCGTCGATGCCGGTGCACGCGAGCCGCCTCTACTCGCGCAACGTCCTGAACCTGCTCAAGCTGATGATCGTGGACGGTGTGGTGCAGCCGAATCTCGACGACGAGGTGCTCGACGGCTGTTGCCTCACCCACGACGGTCAGATCCGCAAGGAGTTGCCGTGATCGACCTGCTGACGATCTTCGTGCTGGCCGTGTTCGTGGGCTTCGAGGTGGTCTCGAAGGTGTCCACGATCCTGCACACGCCGCTGATGTCCGGCGCGAACGCCATCCACGGCGTCATCCTCGTCGGCGCGATCCTGATCACGGGGTCCGCCGAGAGCACGCTGGAGCTGGTGCTCGGGCTGCTCGCGGTGTTCCTGGCCACGGTCAACGTGGTCGGCGGCTTCGTGGTGACCGACCGGATGCTGGAGATGTTCCGCCGATGACGGTCCAGCTGATGTACCTCGTCGCGGCGCTGTGCTTCATCCTGGCGCTGAAAGGCCTGAGCTCGCCCAAATACGCGCGCTACGGCAACTTCATCGGCGCGTTCGGCATGCTCGTCGCCGTCGTCACCGCGTACCTGCACGGCGTCGTCCACAACGGACTGTGGATCCTGATCGCGGTCGCTCTCGGTGTGGTGGTGGGCATCCCGGCCGCGCGGTCGGTGAAGATGACCGCCATCCCGCAGATGGTCGCTCTGTTCAACGGAGTCGGTGGCGCGGCTGCGGCACTCGTCGCTCTCGCCGAGTTCTTCGCGGTGCGGGACCCGGGCTTCCTGTACCTGCTCGCGACCGTGCTCACGGTGCTGATCGGCTCGGTCAGCTTCTCGGGCTCGGTGGTCACGTTCCTGAAGCTGCAGGAATTGATGACGACGCGGCCGGTGCTGCTGCCGGCCGGGCAACAGCTCGCGATCGCGGCCGGGGTGTCGGCGGTCGCCTTGTGCGCCTTGACGATCGCGACACCGAACGGCTTCCTGCTGTGGCTGCTGGCCGCGGTCGGGCTCGCGCTCGGTGTGCTGTTCGTGCTGCCGGTCGGTGGTGCGGACGTGCCGATCGCGATCTCGTTGCTGAACGCGTTCACCGGCCTCGCGGTGGCGGCTTCCGGTTACGTGCTGGCGAACACGCTGCTGATCGTCGCGGGCACGCTGGTCGGCGCGTCCGGCACGATCCTGACCCGGTTGATGGCGCAGGCGATGGGACGTTCGCTGGCGAACATCCTGTTCGGCGCGTTCAAGGCTTCCGCCGTGGTGGCGCACGGGAAAGAGCAGCGGACGGTCAAGTCCGGCACGGTCGAGGACGTCGCGATCCTGTTGGGGTACGCGAACAACGTCGTCGTGGTGCCCGGATACGGGTTGGCCGTCGCACAGGCGCAGCACGCCGTGCGCGAGCTCGTGGCGCAGCTCGAACGCCGGGGGGTGTCCGTCTCGTACGGGATCCACCCCGTCGCGGGCCGGATGCCCGGGCACATGAACGTGTTGCTGGCGGAGGCCGATGTGCCGTACGAGCAGCTCAAGGAGCTCGACGACGTCAACCCCGGCATCACGTCGGTCGACGTCGCGGTGGTCGTCGGCGCGAACGACGTGGTGAATCCGGGCGCGCGGGACGAGCCGACCAGCCCGATCTACGGCATGCCGATCTTCGACGTCGACCGCGCGAAGTCCGTGGTGTTCATGAAGCGGTCGATGCGGCCGGGCTTCGCGGGCGTGGACAACGAGCTGCTCTACAACCCCAAGACGACGCTGCTGTTCGGCGACGCAAAGGACTCGCTCACGAAGCTTCTAGCGGCGGTGAAGCAGCTGTAGTCAGCAGTTCGGTCACCTCGTCGGCGGAGAGCGCGGGCAGCAGGCCGATCACGCCGTCCGCGCCCGCGGAACGCCAGTACTCGGCGTCCTCGACGGTGTGCACCTCGTCGACGCCGAACCGCACGCCGAAGCTGTGCACGGTTTTGATCAAGTCGCGCATCGCCTGGTGCAGCGGGGAGTCCGCGCTCGGGGCGGGCGCGCGGGTGATCACCGCGCGGACCTGCACCTCGGTCAGCACGGCCAGTTCGTCGTGCCCGCCGTGGAACCCGTCGAGCGCCGTCACGATGCCGCTGTCGTGCAGCACCACGGCGTTGTCGTCGCCGGCCAGGACCGAGGAGATGTCGAGCGAGATCCGCAGCCGTTCGGGTGGCAGGCCCGTTTCGTCGAGCGCTCGCTTCACGTCCGCGACCAGGTCCTCGTCGCGCGACTGCAAGGCGCCCAGCGAGATGTGCAGAGTGGGCGCCCTCTCACCGAACTCCCGCACCCATCTGGCGGCCTGTGCGCACGCCTCGCGCAGCAGCCACCTGCCGATCGGCAGCGACAGCCCGGTCGAGTCGGCGAGCGCCATGATGTCGTTGTGGCTCAGGTCGTCCCAGTGCAGCCGGGCGACGGCGCCGAGCACCTCGCGCGACTCCAGATCGTGCACCGGTGCGTAGACGATCTCCAGCTCGCCGTGCTCCCACGCCCCCGGCATGGACGCGGCCAGCGCGTACTTGCCGCGGCGGCGGGCGTCGTCGTGCGGGTCGTGCAACGCCCACTGCCGCTTGCCGCGCGCTTTCGCCTGGCGCAGCGCGGCATTGGCACACCGCATGAGCTCGGCCGTGGTCGTGAACGCGGCGGGCCGGTCCACCACCCCGATGCTGGCCGACAGCGCGATGCCGTGATCGTCCACAAAGGTCGGTTCGGCGAGGACTTCCTGGATCTCCTCGATGGTCGTGGTGACGTTGTCGGAGATCGTCATCATCGCGAACTCGTCGCCGCCGATCCGGGCCAGCACGGCCTTCTTCTCGCCGGCCAGCCTGCCGAGCCGGGCCGCGACGATCTTGAGCAGCTTGTCGCCGGTCTCGTGGCCCAGGCCGTTGTTGACGACCGAGAACGCGTCCAAACCCAAGTGGTACAACGTGATCGGGTCGTTCGGGACGCGTCGCTCCACCTGCGTGACGAAGTGCTGGCGGTTCGACAGGCCGGTGAGCGAGTCGTGCAGCAGCTGGTGATCGAGGCTGCGCTGCAACAGGTGCAGCTCGCTGATGTCCTCGACCATAGTGACGTGGTGCGTGGGTTCGCCGTCCGCGTCGCGCAGCAGCGACACCGCGAGGTACACCCACACCGGCTCACCGTCCACCCGGATCAGCTTGCGCTGGTCGCGGAACCTGTCGACGTGCCCTTCCCGCACCTTCCGGTACTGAGCGCCCAGGGCGGCGACGTCCTCCGGGTGGTAGAAGTCGGTGAGGTCGCGGTCGTTCAGGTCCGCACCCGACTCCAGCCCGACGATCTCGGCGAGCGTGTCGTTCGCCTCGACGCACCGGCCGGCGAGGTCGGTGATCACGATGCCCAGCGCGGCGGACTCGAAGACCTCCCGGAACCGCGCCTCGCTGACCTTCAGCGTGCGCTCGACCCGCTGTTTGGCCCGCACGATCGCGACCTTGATCTGCTCCTGCTGGTCGAACGCGTCCATCCGCATGGCCTGTGCGTACGCGGAGCTCAACCTGGCGAGCAGAGGTAGCTCGAAGGTGGGCGACAGCACTTCGATCGTGGCACGCAACGAGTCCGGGCCGGTTGCGTGGAGTGACACCAATCGATTTGCTACCGATTCAGGTGACTCCGGCAACTCCACCAGCGAATCGAGCAGAGCCTGCTCGATTTCGGCGTGGGACAGCGGGATGTACGCGGTCGGGGTCAACGCGTTCATCCAGCGGGCGGCGAGCTCCGGAAGTTCCATTCTGCATACAGAGCGTACGGACTCACTGCCCCGTGGCCAACATCCGCAACGCTGCTAGACCTTACGGCCTACGGCAGCGTAGATGCCCGCCTTGTCCGGATCGTCGGTGTTCGTGCCCTCCGGGTGCCACAAGGGCAGCGGCACGATGCCGGGCTCGACGAGCTCGAACCCGCCGAAGACCCCCTCGATCTCGGATTTCGTGCGCGGGAACATCGGGTTCTGGCTCTTCTTCATGACCTCGACGACCCCGGCCATCTCCTCGGGCTGCAGGTCCTGGGTGAACTGCGAGAAGGCGAGGTAGCTGCCCATCGGCACGGCATCGCGGTACGCGGCCACGATCGCCCGCGGATCGGCCTGCGGAGGCACGAAGTGGAAGACCCCCACGGTCAGCACGCCGACGGGCTGCGCGAAGTCGAGGAGACCGCTCTCACCTGCGGCCTTCAGCACGGCGGCGGGCTTGGTCAGATCCTCCTGGATGATCGTCGCGCGCGGGTCCTGCTCCAGGATGAGCTGGCTGTGCGCGACCGCGACCTCCTCGAAGTCCACGTACACGACGCGGGCCTCCTGGTCGGCCTTCTGGGCGATCTCGTGCACGTTGCCGACGGTCGGGATGCCGCTGCCCAGGTCGAGGAACTGGCGAATCCCGTTGTCCATCATGAACAGCACGGCCCGGCGCAGGAACGCCCTGTTCAGCCGCGCGATCGTGCGCGCGTTCGGCTGTGCCTGCAGGAACTTCTCGGCCAGCATCCGGTCCGCGGCGAAGTTGTGCCCGCCGCCGAGCAGGTAGTCGTAGAGACGAGCCGCGCTCGGCTTCCCCGTGTCGAGACCTTCAGGAACCCAGCTCATCCGCTCAGACATGCGCCCAGGCTACTGAGACGCCACGCGCGTGCGGCAGGGGTGGAGCCCTTTTGGCCTATCACAAACCGCTGCTGTCACTGGAAAGTGTGAATCAGCGCGGTGGCGACCGCGACCCCCAGCGCCGTCCCGAGTCCTCGCGCGACGTTGACCAGCCCGCTCCCGACCCCCGCCGACGCCTCGGGCAACGCGCTCATGACCCGTTTCGTGCAGGCGGGCGCGATGATCCCGAGCCCGATGCCCGCGATGGCCAGCTGAAGTACTTGCGGCACAGGCATGATCAGCGCGGACGCCGCGATCAGCGCACCCGTCCTGATGCCCGGTTTGTGGAGCGTCGTCGCCGCGAGGGCGAACCCCAGCGGCAGGGCCGCGGTCGTGAGTCCTATATGTGCCAACGGTTGTTTCATGGTGAACGGCAGCAACGTCATCGGCGCGAACAAGGCGGCGTACGTGAGCAGCACGCCGGTGAGGCCTGGCAGGACTTTCCGGTTCGTGCTCGCCTTCTCCGGCTTGGTCTTCGTGCGGGGGAGCAGGTAGTGAGCCGCGATCATGGCCGTTATCCCGATGGGCACGTTGATCGCGAACACGGCCTGCCAGCCGTAGTGCTCGGTCAGGTACCCGCCGAGCAACGGCCCGGCGGCGAGCCCCGTCGCCTGCGCGGCGGCCTGGATGCCGAGCGCCTTGCGCCGTTGCCCGGGCGCGACCGCGGTGGTGACCAGCGCGACGCTGTTGGCCTGCAACATCGCCGCGCCCACCGCCTGCGCGACGCGGGCCGCGATGAGCGCGTCAAAACCCGGCGCGTACACACACGCGATGGACGCGCCCGTGAACACCGCGAAGCCGTAGATGTAAACGATCTTGCGACCGAGCCGGTCCGCGATCCTGCCCATTGGGACGAGCAGCGCCACGAGCGTGATCAGGTAGCTGAGCGAGATCCACTCGGGATCCGCTCGGAAGTGGTCGCTCATCGCGGGGAACGCGAGCGTGACGATCGAGGCGTCCAACTGCCCCATGAACGCCCCGAAGCACACCGTCGCGATGACCAGCCACGGCGCGTAAGACCGGCGGACGATCCACGCCGGTCTGGGTGACTCCGTGACGAACCAGTTCATCGTATCCAGATTATATCTGACCCAGAGCTATTGATGCGTGTTCAGTAAGATTTCCGCATGTCAGACGAAGCCCGCACGCTCACCGACGTCGTCACTCGCCTGCGCCGGGCGCTGCGGACGAGCATCCGGGCGGACTGGCCCTGGGAATCCCTGCCGATGGCGCAGGTAGAGCTGCTGCAGACCCTCGCGGAACGCCCGCCGATGAAGGTCGGCGATCTTGCCTCTGCCCTTCGCCTGGCCCCCAACACCGTCTCCGGCCTGGTGTCCCAACTGATCGACTCAGGCCTCGTCGTGCGCGGCGGAGACCCCAAGGACAGGCGGGTAGCACGACTATCCGTCTCACCCCGTGGACACGAACAGCTGCTCGTCTGGCAGCGCGAGCACGAGAAGAGAATCGGCGCCGCGCTGGGCAAACTGGAGGCCTCCGAGCGCGAGGACGTCGTGCGCGCGCTGAAGGCCCTCGACCACCTGGTTGAGCACCTTGCCGAACCCACCTGAGCCGGTCGACCCGGACGTCGACCTGCACGTCCCGGCTCAACGCACTGAGTTGCATTTGCCGTTCGTGGCTTTGGTGTCACTGGGCGGCGGCCTCGGAGGTGTTGCGCGGTACGGGTTGTCGTTGGCGGTGCCGGGTGCTCTCGGGCTGTTCGTCATCAACGTGCTGGGGTCGTTCCTCATCGGGGTGCTGATGGGACTGGTGCCTCGGCCGTTGGTGCGCGCCTTCTTCGGGGTGGGGCTTCTCGGCGGGTTCACGACCTTCTCGTCGTACGCGCTGTCGTGGTCCGTGTTCTTGTTGCTGACGCCGGTTTGCGCTGTGGCTGCGGCGTTTCTCGGGCTGCGGGTGACGCGATGACAGCGCTTGTGGTGTTCCTCGGCGCGGCTTTGGGTGCTCCTTGCCGGTACCTGCTGGACCGGTTCGTGCAGTCGAAGCACGAGTCCGACTTCCCTTGGGGCACTTTGACGGTCAACGTCGTGGGGTGCTTTCTGATCGGGTTCTTCGTTGGCACGGACTGGATGCCGTTGCTCGGGACGGGGTTCTGCGGTGGGCTGACGACGTACTCGACGTTCAGCTACGAGACGGTGAAGCTGCTGGAAGCCGGGAAGTACCGCCTGGCACTGCTCAACGTTCTGGTGAGTCTTGCTCTTGGTCTTCCTGCGGCGGCTCTGGGGGTTCTGCTGTCACGCTGATCTCGCCGCGCACCCAGCGGTCGAGGAACTCACGTACGACGGCATGCAGCTCCGCGAGTTCCAGCCACCGCAAAGCGGCGTTGCGATCGCTGGGCTCCGACCGGCCTTGCCGGAGTCGGGAGTACGACTGAGGCCATGTGAAGCTGGACCGACCGCTGGTTGCCAACTCGAGGAACGGGAGTGACAGCATCAGCGTGAGGCTGCTGGCCTCGCCGATTTTGTCAAACATCCGTTCGGCGTCCTTGAACTCGTCCAAGCGTGCCCACGGCGTGGGCTGTTCTGCCAGCGTTGTGGCGAGCAGTTCGGCCGACTGCGTCGTGTGCGGTGCAGCGGCTCCATTCAGGTGCCTCACGCCCAGACTGTGGAGGGTGATGTTGTAGTAGCTCCAGTTCAGATAGATGGCGCGTGCCCCGAACCGCTGGATGATCTGTCTCTGGGACTCGGCATCGTGGGATAGACCGATTGCGCCCCATGGGGACGACGTGGTCGATTCGCTGATCCTGACCGCGTGCTTCACCGCCAGCTCTGACCGGATGCCGGGCCAGGGGTCGCTGTCGACCTCAGGGTCGGTGCTGCACATCAACTCCAGCACCACGATCGCGCCGGGTTCGCCGCGTTCGAGGAACGTCGCCAAGCCGGACTGCACGGTGTGCTCGACGGCAGACAGGTTCGTGGGTGAGCAGCCGTACATGCAGGTGTACAGCGCTCCGTCGAAGATCCTCGTGGTAGAAGTGGCCAGGCCGATCTGGGTTCTGTGGTCGATAGGCAGGAGAACCGACTGCCGCAGAGCCTCCTCGGCGATCCGCCGGACGGTCCGGGTGCTGGGATGCATGTGGTGCAGTGACCTGGCGGCGAAGTCCAGACCTCCAGCGGCAACCGCCTCCGTCAGGAGCTCGTCGGCACCGCCCTCGACGTTGCGGTCGTAGAGCTGCAACGCGACCTGCGCCACGACCTCCCACTGGCCGATGTTCGGACGCAGGGCCTCCCACAGATCCGCAGCGGTGCGATGAGTCCGCACCAGGTACTCGGCGGCGAAGTACTCGAGAAAAGTCCGGTGCGTGAAACCGAACTGGGGTTCGGTGTCGGTAGCGCCCACGTCCGTGAGGATCCAGGCACGACCGGTGCAGAACGCGAGGAACTGCTCCGCGGTGGCGATCGACTCGTCGTGGTCGTCGAGCTTGTCCTCCAGGTATCGCGTCAGGATGTTGACGATCCTGGTGCGCGACTGGGCCCGGCCGGACTCCGGTGCGGTGAACATCGTCCAGGCCAGGTGCTGGACCGCGCCGCGCAGCCGGCCGTGGAACTTGAGCGGCAGCGGGATTCCGCGCTTGGCGTCCCACTGCTCGAACAACATCACCGCGCACCGCTCGTAGACCTGGGCGAGGTTCCGCGGCAGGTAGCGGTCGCTGGAGTACATGGCGCACAACAAGGCGAGCAGCAGCGCGTTGCTGCGCAGCTCGACGATCTGGTCGCTGTCCTCGATGAACGAGTCGGTGAGCCGCTTGCGCTCGGCCGGAGAGGTGGCCTCGTCGAGCACGAACCACCGGCGGACGTACGTCTTCACCTGCTCGTCGGAGAACTCCTGGATGTGCGCGGTCGCGAACCTGTCCTTGTCGAGAGGTGCTTCCTCGTACCCGATCCGCCGTGCCGTGACCACGATCGGCACCAACGGGTAGAGGTGCGCGAAGCCCTCGACGAGCGCCGCGACCCGGCGGCGCAGCTCGGTCTGCACCACCTCGTCCAGTCCGTCCAGCACCACGACGGCCTGTCCCGTGCGCAGCAGGTACTCGACGGCGTCCGGGGGAGCTTTGACGTTGTACGGCGCCTGGCTCACCATCTCCAGGTAGTGCAGGAGATCATGACCGCCCTGGTCGAAGGTGCCGGTGAACTCCCTGAGCACCACCAGGAACGGCACTCGGCCCGAACCGTCGCGGGCGATGTCGTGGGCGAACTTGGCCGCGAGCGTCGACTTGCCCGCGCCCGGATCGCCGAGGATGACCGTGCGGTCGCCGGGGGCGCCCAACCGGAACTGGTCGTCGGAGATGATGTCCGGACGTACGTAGAGCTGGTTGTAGCGCACCGCCCTGCTGACGCCGATGTGCGGCAGCCGGATGCTGTTGTGCAGTGCTGCGACCTGGTCGCACATGCGGGCCGCGAAGGCGCGGAACCTGGTGAGCGACTTGAGCCGCCCGAGCATGCGGCTGCTGGTGGCGGCCGAGGCGGCGATGTCGATCTGGTCGATGCGCCCGTTGTGCCGTCCGAACAGCGGTGCGACTTCCTCGCACGCCAGGATGAGCGTGTCATGGACTACGCGAGAGGTCTGCTCCAGGAGCGCCTCCGGCAGGCCGGCCAGCCGAAGGCCTTGCCGCACCTGGTTTTCCGCGTCATCTCCCAGCGTGGGACGGATGCGGCACTGGGCCGCTACGGCTGCGAAGTCGAGAGAGTCGAGGTAGTGCAGCAGTTTCTCGGCGTCGGCACCGAGAGTCTGAAGGAGTTCTTCTGCTCGGGGAACCGAGAACTCGACAGGCTCAGGTTCCAGCGTGGCGGCCAGCCGGTCCGCGAGCGACTCGCTGACATCGGCAACCACTCGGATGACCGCTGACTCGATGCTGGGCAAGCGTCCCCCTCCGCGTCACCCGGCCTGTCGTCGAGCAGGCCGGGATCGTTTCGCGGAGGAGGACAGCCGGCCTCAGTCCTTCAAGCGGGACAACATGTCCGGCAGCGTGCCGGTGTGCACGACGCCGAGCCGTTGCGTCGCGCGGGTCAAAGCCACGTACAGGTCCGAGGCGCCACGCGGCGACTCCTCAAGAATTCCAACCGGATCGACCACGACGACCGAGTCGAACTCCAGACCCTTGGCGTCGGTCACCCCGAGCACCACGACCTGAGCCTCTTCCAGGTCGTTGCCCATGGACGACCCCGGCACAGCGGCCACCACAGCTGAACCGACGGACGGAAGCAGAGCGGCCGGCACGATGACCGCCACCTTGCCGTCGCCGACTGCAGTGACCTCGTCGGAGATCAGCGACGGGAGCTCGGAGACCAGAGATGGAACGCGCGAAACCCAAGGCGGCACACCGGTTTCGCGCACGGACGTCGGCGGCACCAAGGACGAGTCGACGGAGGCCAGGACGTCCGCGGCCACCTCCATGATCTCGGCCGGGGTGCGGTAGTTGACCGACAGTTCGGTGAGACGCCAGCGGTTCTGCACGTACGGGGACAGGACGGTGTCCCACGAGGTGGCGCCGCCGATGTCGCCGGTCTGCGCGATGTCGCCCACGACCGTCATGGACTTCGAAGGGCAGCGGCGCATCAGGGTGCGCCAGGCCATGGCCGAGAGTTCCTGGGCCTCGTCCACGATGATGTGGCCGAAGGTCCAGGTGCGGTCGGCGGCGGCGCGTTCCGCCGCGGTCTCGTAGCGGTCGACGCCGTGACGTTCGGCCAGGCGGTAGGCGTCCATCAGGTCCGTGGCCATCAGGATGTCCGGGTCGGCGTCGTCCTCCAGGTCGAGGATGTCGAGGACGCCCTGGGCGTACTCGATGGCCTGGCGGCGCTGGCGTTCGGCGCGCGCTTTGGCCTCGGTGTCGTCCTCGCCCAGCAGTTCCGCCGCTTCGTCCAGCAGCGGGACGTCGGCCGGGGTCCAGTCGTCCGTGGTGCGCTGGAGCAGGTCGCGTTCCTCGCGGGTGAACTTGGACATGGCGCGGTTGCGGCGCTTCGGGTTCGCGTAGAGCTCGGAGAGCAGCGAGAACGGGGTGAGGACCGGCCACAGCGACGAGATGGCGGCCTGGACCTCCGGGGACTCGCGGAGTTCGCGGCGGATGTCGTCCATGTCGGATTTGTCCAGAAGATGTCCGCCGAGCCGAGACGCCACCATCGAAGCCAGCGTCGAGACGATCTCGCGGGCGAACGTGCGGCGGGCCTCGTTGTGTGCGCGACGGGTCCGACGGGCTCGGCCGCGTGCCTCGGCGATCGCGCGGCGGTCGAGGCGCAGCGTGTCGTTGTCGAAGCGGATCTCGACGAACGCCGGGGCCTCCTGGCGGTCGCGCACGGCCGCGGCGATCACGTCGGCCATCTGGATGCGGCCCTTCACGGCCGCCGCCTCGGCCGACTCGCGACCGGTGGCGGTCAGGCCGGGATACAGCTCGCCGACTGTGGACAGCAGGACGCCGGTCTCGCCGAGCGACGGGAGGACCTGACTGATGTATCGCAGGAACGTCGTGTTCGGGCCGACCACGAGCACGCCGCGTTTCGCCAGCTGTCGACGGTGTGTGTACAGCAGGTATGCAGCGCGGTGCAGGGCCACGGCGGTCTTGCCGGTGCCGGGTCCGCCCTGCACGACGACGACCCCGTTCAGTTCGGACCGGATGATGACGTCCTGCTCGGCCTGGATCGTCGCGACGATGTCGCTCATCTGGCCGGTGCGCGACTCGTTCAGCGCGGCGAGCAGTGTCGCCTCGCCGGTCAGCGACTCGCTGCGGGACACGTCGGCCGAGTTGATGTCGAGCACCTCGTCGTCGAGGCCGATGACCTTGCGCGAGCGGGTGCGCAGGTGCCGGCGGCGGCGCACCCCGTCGGGCGAGGCGGCGGTCGCGAGGTAGAACGGCCTGGCGGCGGGCGCGCGCCAGTCCATCAGCAGCGGCTCGTATTCCTTGTCCTCGTCGAACAGACCGATTCGGCCGATGTAGAAGCGGTCTTCGTTGTGGAAATCGAGCCGCCCGAACGCGAGCCCGTTCTCCACCGCGCTGTACTGAGCCAATTGATCTGTGTACATCGCGACCGAGGTGTCGCGCTCTGACCGCATCTGGTGCGTGCCGCCAGTTTGTCGCAACGATTGTGCGAGTCGTTTCGACGTCTGTTCACGGAGGTCGTCGAGCCGGCCGTACAACATGGCCACGTATTCCTGCTCCGGCTCCATTTCGGCGAGCCGGAGGTCATCGGAGGGGCTTGACAACTTGCCTCATTTCTCGATACAATGCGGCGTCGGGTTTTAATCCCGTTCCACATCTCCCTGCCCGCACTCCGTTCGTGTGAGCGCAGACTGACTAATCTACACGCAAATCAGCGTGATGCAGGTACGCCTTCCGCAGCAGTGTGGTGAGTTCAACCCTCTCCTGCGACGTCAACGGCGCCAGCAGCTCCTCCTCGTGCGCCCGAGCCGCCTCCAGCCGCGAGTGCAGGGCCCGTCTACCTGCGTCGGTGATCGACACGGTGAAGCGGCGACGGTCCCGCTCATCCCGTTTGCGCTGGGCGAACCCGCGCCCCTCAAGATCATCGAGCACCGACACCAGATCACTGGGGTCCATCCGCACGCCGTCGCTGATCCGCTTCTGCGCCACCGCCTCCTGCTCGGCCAGGAACGCCAGCACGGTCACGTGCGGTGGGCGGAGGTCGCCCCGCGCCAGCCGGCGGGCTTCCCTGACCAGCTGGAGCATCAGGTAGCTGGGCAGCCGCAGAAGCTGATCAATGCTCATGTGCTCAGCATAGAAAAGATCTGTCCCCCGATCGTGGATTGCGCTGTGTGATCAACCCGCCTGCGAGAGGTCCAGGAGGGTGAGCGTTGGGGTGACGTTTCTCCGCAAACCACCTGGAAACGGCATGGTGGGGGTATGACGCGTGCGGAGATCGCCCGGCTCGCCCGCTGCGTGGTGCGCCGGCCGAGGTGGCAGCTCGTCCTCGCGGTTCTGCTGTCCGCGTGGACGCTCGCCTGGGTGCTCGGCCAACTCGCCGACACACCCCTCACCCCGCTCGGCGTACTCGCCTGGACCGGTATTCCCCTCGACGCGGCATCCGTCTGGGTGCAGGAGCGTGCGAGCGTTCTCGCCTGGCTCGCCACCCTGGGTGGCCTGAGCTGGGCCGCGACCACCGAGCAGGGTCAGCTGCCCGCGCTCGCCGGTTGGCTCGCGGTGCTGATCGCAGGAGAAGCAGCCGGATACGAACACGCGGTCCAGCGCGCGATGCTCAGCATGGTCGTGTTCCTGATCATCCTCGCGGTCGTGTCACTGGCCGGGCGGCGGGCGTTCGTCGTCGACAAGATCGCCGTCATGCCCGGGGACGTGATGCGAGCCGGCATCACAGCCGCCGTGCTGACCGCCGTGGTCCCGCTCATCGCTCCTGGTCTGGCCCTGACGCGTCTCGTTAGGCCCTATGTGACGAAACCTCCGAGGCCTCTGCGACGGGTTGAGACGCCCCTGCTGAGGGAAACCGGGTGACGTGAGCGACTACCTGCCACCCCCGGCACCCCCGCGCAGTGCGCTGACGCTGCGGTTGTGGCTCGCCGGGTTCGGCCTGGTCTTCAACTCGGTGGCCGGGTGGCTGGCGCTCAGAGCTGACCTCGTCCCGCTCGGGATCATCCTTTTACTACTCGCCGTTGTCTGCGTTGTGGACTTCGGTTGGGTAGTTCATCGCAAACGACGTGGAGATCCAGGCTGAAACCTGTCGGGAACCTGTGCTTGGGCTTGGCGGGTCGTATGGATAAAGATGTTCGCGTGCATGAAGACCCGGCCAAAGGCAGGTTAGCCAGGGTGATGCGTCGACAGCCGGTGCAACAGCGTGGCGCGGCTACTGTCTCCGCGATCCTGGACGCTTGTGCGAGCCTGCTGAACGAATACGACTACGACGACATCACCACGGCGCGCATCGTCGATGTGGCCGGTGTGCCCATTGGTTCCTTCTATCAGTACTTCCCGGACAAACGATCTGTTGTCCACGCGCTGGCACTTCGCGGGATGGAGACCTATCTCCGCGAGGTCGAGGAGCTCTTCGCCACGGACCTCATCGCGGACACGTGGCGCGAGGCCATGACGCAGATCGTCAGCGTCTACATGAGGATGCTGACGGACGTGCCCGGCTTCGGCCGGGTGCGGTTCAGCGACATGCTGGACAGCCACCGGCTCGACTCCAGCGTCGACCAGTACGAGCTCATGGCCGAACGGCTGGCGGAGATGTTCGTCAACCGGTTCGGCGCGCACGGCGACGCCCCGGTGATGCTCACCTTCCGGATCGCCGTGCAGACCGCGGACGCGTTGTTCAAGCTCGCCGAACGCGTCGACTCCGACGACCGCGCGTACGTGGTCGGCACGGCGAACGAGCTGCTCACCGGCATGCTCGGAGCAGTTCTGGAACCACCGGCTTCAGAGGCCGTAAGCCTCCAGCAGCCGTAGCCACACCTCGCTGATCGTCGGGTACGAGGGCACCGCGTGCCACAACCGGTCCACGGTGACTTCCCCGACGATCGCGACGGTGGCCGAGTGCAGCAGCTCGGCGACGTCCTGGCCGACGAACGTGACGCCGACCAGCGTCCGCGTGCGCTCGTCCACGACCATGCGCGTCTTGCCCTTGTACCCGTCGGCGTGCAGCGACGAGCCGGCCACCGCGATGTCCAGGTCGACCACCTTGACCTCGCGCCCGGCCGCGCGTGCCTCCTCCGCGGTGTGGCCGACGAACGCCACCTCGGGGTCGGTGAACACCACCTGCGGCACCGCCACGTGGTCCGCCCACGCCTGTCCCGCCGACCACTGCTTGGGCTCGAACCCGCGCGACCGCTCCAGGATCGCCGACCCCACCGCCCGTGCCTGGTACTTGCCCTGGTGCGTCAGCAGGGCCCGCCCGGTGACGTCACCGCACGCGTACAGCCAGCGTCCGTCCACTCCGGACACCAGGCCGGAGTCGTCGATGGTCAGCGGCTTGCCGTCCTTGGTCGCCGGCACCCGTCCGGTCGCCACCAGGATCTCCGAGCCCTTCACGACCCGGCCGTCCCGCAACGTCAGCGCACCCGGCGCGATCGCCGACGCACGGGCGTTCAGCAGCACCTCGACGCCGTCTTCCCGCAGACCCTCGACGACGAGCGGCCCGACGAACTCCTCCAGCCGCGGCAACGGCCGGTCGCCCGACACCACGAGCGTCACCTTCGACCCGAGCCGCGCCCACGCCTGCGCCATCTCGACACCGACGACGCCACCGCCCAGCACGACCAGCGAGTCCGGCACCTCGCGTGCCGAGGTGGCATCGCGCGACGTCCACACAGGAGTGTCGGCGATGCCGTCCAGCGGCGGCATCTTCGGCACGCTGCCGGTGGCCACCACCACAGCCTGACGTGCCCGGTAGACCTCCCCGCCGACCGTGACCTCGCGCTCGCCGGTCACCTCGCCATCACCGCGGATGACCGTGATGTTCTCCGACTCGGCCCACTTGACCTGGCCGGAGTCGTCCCAGTTGGACGTGAAGCTGGTGCGCCGCGCCAGCACCTCGGCGGGGTCCAGCGAACCCGCTTGCACACCCTGCACGCGCCGGGCGGCCGCGAGCGCGTGACCAGGCCGCAGCAACGCCTTCGACGGCATGCACGCCCAGTACGAGCACTCGCCGCCGACCAGCTCCTTCTCGATCATGGCGGTGGACAGGCCTCCCGCGGCCGTCCGCCACGCCACGTTCTCACCTACGGGCCCACCACCGATGACGATGACGTCGAAGTCCATGCGGCCCACATTAGGCCTCGATCAAGAAAGCCACACGAGGCAGAAGGGATGCCCGACGGGGTCCGCGTAGACCCGGAACGTGTCGTCGTTGTCCTTCTGCACCAACCGAGCCCCGAGTTCCAGCACGCGCGGCTCGGCTTCCTCGATGTCGTCGACCAGCACGTCGAGGTGGAACTGCTGAGAACCGTGCGGATCGGGGAACACAGGCGGCTGGTACTCGGGCGCGAGCTGGAACGCGATCCGCGTGCCGGAAGCGACGATCACCACCCACGTGTCGTCACCGCCGGCGAGGCGTTCGGCGCCCAGCAGCTTCTCGTAGAAGGACGCCAGCTCGGAGGGGTCCGGGCAGTCGAGCACGACAGAACGAAGTTGTCCGACCATGCCTCCACCCTCTACCGGGCGGTCGGCAGCCGCAACGCCTGCTTGGCGATCGGGTCCAGCGCCGGGTCGCCCGCGCCGCCGGACCACACCACGAACGTCAGCTGCACGCGCGTGCCCTTGACCCCGGCCGAGAACGTCGCGTTCGGCACCGGTTTTCCGTCCAGCCCGTTCACGCCGCCGGAACCGGGCGCGGCGACGACCTTGTGGAACGCGGCGGCGCTCGGCACGTCCAGCAGGTCGAGGTCCGCCACCAGCACCGTGGCCTGCTTGCCCTGCACGGTCGTCTCGTAGGTGGCGCGCTGCAGCTCAGCGCACTCGTTCGCGATGAGCCACGCCTTCACGTCGCCGAACGCCTGCGCCTGGCAGTCCTTGTCCTTCCTGGTGTCCTTCGGCACGAACGTCGTGCCGTCCACGACCACCGTCGTCGGCTGCGTAGCGGACGGCGTGGGAGTCGCGTCCGCCGGCTTGTCGTCACCGGGCAACGCCACCAGCAGCCACATGAGGAGGAGCAGCGCGACCAGACCGCCCAGCGCCAGGTACACCGCCTTGGTGGGCAAGCGTTTGCGCGGCATCGGGATCCGGGCGTGGACCTTGGGGATCAGCATCGTGTGCGCGGCCGCGAGATCGGGGGAGACCGCGTCGCTGAACCCCTCGGCGAGCAACATCCGCGCGTCCGGTGGAGTCCCGGTCGTCTGCAGGATCGCGAGCAGCTTCACCGCGTGATCCGCCGTGCACGGCACCGACGACGTGGCGAGCTCACGGGCCGCGGAGAGCAAAGTGGACACTTTGGGATGCAGCACGCGCACACCGCGGTTGAGATCCGACGTGGGCTGCACGACCTGGCTCACGAACGGCCCGACCGCCACGACCGTGCTCACCGGCAACGGCTCCGCGCGCATCGCCTGGATCCGCTGCGCCACCGCGGTCGCCGCCGCCACCGCCTCGGTCGCCGGGTTCGGCGCGCCGTCCTGGCTGACGAGCGGCCACCCGTCGATCTTCCACTGACCGCCGAGCGGCGCCTCCAGCTTCACCGCCGGGTCGGGCAGGTCGACGCCGACGATCACCAGCACGCCCTTGGGCAGCACGACGATCGCGTCCAGCGGCACCGGGCAGTCAGGTGGCTGGACGCCGATCAGCGCGACGCCGCCGAGGACCCCGGTTCCGGCGCCGATCGCCGTCAGCGCGGCACGGACGTCCGCCCCAATGGCCGAGGGTTCAGCGCCCAGACGGATCAACCGCACGAGTCCCCACCTTTCCGCACGGGTGGACACGGTAGCGGTCCGGGGTCGGCCGAACGCACCCAGTCGAGACGTTGCGTGACACCCGTCACCGGTATGTGGATCACTCGTTAGATGGATTGCCTGCCTATGTTCACGGAGGGTCCATGTTCAAACGCGCCGCTTTGCTCGCCGTAGTGCTCGTGGCTGCCTCTACCCCTGTCGGGGCTGCCCAAGCGACCTCGACGGTTTACGTCCACGGCACTGATCTCGCCTCCGCCGAACGCGCGGTGGAGGCTGCCGGCCTGCAGAAGCTCACGAGCTTCCGCAAGATCGGCGTGGTCGCCGCTCGCGGCACCACGACGCAGATCTCCTCCGCACGCACGAAGCCGGGCGTCAGCAACGTCGAGCTGGCCAAGGCCGCCAAGTTCCTGGGCTCGTCCGGCACCGCGGCCACGCGCAGCCGGGAGGCCCAGCAGGCGTCCGGGCTGACCGGCGCGGGCGTCTCGGTCGCGGTGATCGACTCCGGCGTGGACCCGACGCACCCGGCGTTCGCGGGCGGCAAGATCGTCCGCAGCCTGAAGAGCCTGTGCGTCGCCGACAACTCGACGGACACCAGCTGCATCGTGGCGGTGCCGAACATCATCGACACGGACACGACGTCGCTGGGCGGCCACGGCACGCACGTCACCGGCATCGCGATCGGCACGCCGTACCAGCTCGCCGACGGCACCGTGGTCGGCGGTTCGGCGCCGGGTGCGAAGGGCGTGGTCATCTCGACCGGCGCGGCGATCCTCATCCTCGGCGCGGACGCGGCCCTGAACTGGGTGCTGGAGAACCACAACGCCCCGTGCGGTGCCGGGGTGCCGGCGTCGACGTGCCCGCCGATCAAGGTGATCAACAACTCCTACGGTCCGACCGGCGGCGGTGCGTTCGACCCCGAGTCCGTGACGGTCAAGCTGCAGCGCCAGCTCGTGGCCGAAGGTGTCGTCGTCGTGTGGGCGAACGGCAACGACGGCGGCGACGGCACGGCGAACCTGTCGAACCCGCCCGGCCAGGACCAGACGCCCGGCGTGATCTCGGCGGCCTCGTACAACGACCAGGGCACGGGCACCCGTGACGGCACGTTGTCCGACTTCTCGTCGCGCGGCCTGAAGACGGATCCCTCGACCTGGCCGGACATCTCGGCTCCCGGCGAGAACATCGTCTCCGCCTGCCGCCTGTACCTGCCGATCTGCTCCACCGGCCTGGCCCCGCAGAACGGGCCCGGACTGCTCGACCTCGGCACGTACAACACGATCAGCGGCACGTCGATGGCGGCGCCGCAGATCGCCGGCATCGTCGCACAGCTGTTCCAGGCCAAGCCTTCCGCGACCCCCGCCGACATCGAGCGGGCGCTGAAGTCCTCTGCCCACAAGTACGGCACGGGCTACCAGCAGGTGGGTCCGTACACGACGTCGTTCGACAAGGGCACCGGCCTAGTCGACGTCGTGGCCGCGGTAAACGCTCTGTAGATCACGATCACGCATCGCTCGGCCGGGGAGATCGGGACTTAAGACCTGTATCTGCCCCGGTCGGGTGATGATCGAGCTGGTTCTTATGGCGGACATGCCTCAAGTCGAGGCAGAATGCAGCGAACGGGAATCACGGTGATCACCTCACTCGGCAAAGGCGTAGGGGAAGACGTCCCTCGTCGAGTAGCGGAGGTCAGCAGTGAGCACCCGTGGCAGCACCAGTGGCGTGGTCTACGTCCACTCGTCGCCGTCTGCGGTCTGTCCGCACGTCGAGTGGGCGATCTCGGGCACCCTCGGTGAACGAGTCGACCTCAGATGGGCAGCGCAACCCGCGGCACCAGGCCAGTTGCGCGCCGAATGCGCGTGGACCGGTGACGCAGGTACCGGCGCGAAACTCGTGGCTGCGCTTCGCGCGTGGCCAATGCTTCGCTTCGAGGTGACCGAGGAACCCTCCTCCGGTCAGGACGGCGAGCGCTTCTGCTTCGCGCCCGTTTTGGGCCTGTGGCACGCGCGGACCTCGGCAAATGGCGACATAGTCGTGAACGAGGACCAGTTGCGCACGTTGGCCGCAAGGGCTCGTGGCGGTGAATCCTTCGCTCACGGCGTCGATGAACTGCTCGGCGCGGCGTGGGACGACGCGCTGGAACCGTTCCGGCGTGCGGGAGACGGCGCGCCGGTGACCTGGCTGCACCGTGTTGGCTGAGTTCTGGGTCGGTTAGTCCTGAGTGGACCCCGCTACCGTTTGGGCAGCGGGGTTTCCTCGTGCCGCGTGGGGTCCCAGGCCAGCATGAGCTGTCCGTAGAGCGGCGAGGTCTGCAACAGGTGCTCGTGGGTGCCGAGCAACGGCTTCCCGCCGTCCATGACCAGCACGCGGTTCGCCCGCAGCGCCGAGCTCAACCGGTGCGCGATCACCACGAGAATTCCGTCCCTTTGGGCAAAGGCCCGTTCGACCCGCGCTTCCGCGGCCGGGTCGAGGTGTGAGGTCGCCTCGTCGAGGATCACCACGCTCGCGGACGTGACGTAGACCCGCGCGAGTGCCAGAAGTTGTGCCTCACCAGCGGAAAGTCCTTCGCCCGCGTGGCCGAGCGGAGCGTCCAGTCCGCCCAGCCGGTCCAGAAGTGGTTTGGCGCCAACCTTTTTCACCGCTTCGACGAGATCTTCGTCAGTGGCCCACGGCGCGAGCAGTGTGAGATTTTCCCGCACACTGCCCGTGAACAGGTACGTCTCCTGCGGAATCAGCGCGATCGCGTGGTGCCTCACCGCGGGAACCACCAGGTCGACGGGGGCACCGCCGAACAGGACGCAGCCGTTGTCCGGGGGCATCAGGCCGGTGAGCAGACTGGCCATTGTGGACTTGCCGATGCCGGACGGTCCGACCACGGCCAGGTGGTCGCCGGGCTTGAGGCCGAACGACAGGCCGCGCACCACGGGTTCCGCGTCCGGGCTCCAGCCGAACGTGACGTCCTTCAGCACGAATTCGCCGTTGGACGGAGCTTCCCGGCCTGTCTCCCGGGTTTTCTCCGGCGCGGCTTCCTGAAGTCGTTTGAGCGCGACCATCAGGCGCATCACGACGGTGCTGGTGGTGCGGGCCAGGCCGTGCAGCGCCGGGTTCACGCTGCTGGTGAGGTAGACGACCGCGGCGAGCACGGCACCCTTGGTCAGCTGGCCCGACGCGACGAGCGGGGGCGCGAACGCCACCAGCAGCACGATCGGGGCGAACCCGCCGATCGCGATCACCGTGGCGCGCAACGAGTTCGCCCACGCGACGACGACCGACGCCCTGGCCTGCCGGTCGATCTGCTTCGAGATGTCCCGGTAGGCCTCGTCGGACGCGGCACAGGCGGCGACGTCGCGCATGCCGGTGAGCACCGCGCCGGACGCTTCCGCGGTGCGCTCGTCGGCTATCACGGCGTCGCGTTGTCGTTTGGCCAGTGAGGGAAGCATGAGCCCGAACAGCACGAGCGCGGCGACGATCGGCAGCACCACCAGCCAGATCAGCGCGGCCGCCGTGGTCGCGAGGCCGATCAGTGCGGCGACCGTCGTGACGAGAAGTGCGCGAGCCTGCACCAGAACACCCGCGGTGGCGTCGCGCACGACCTCGACGTGCCGCGTGATCATGGCTACGGCGCTGGCATCCGGCGTGCGGCGGTGCGTCGGGTCGTTCAGCACACCCTTCACGACCTGCGTGACCAGCGCGTCGCGCATCGGTTCGACGACGCTGCCGAGCCGCGCGAAGACCTGGCGCTGGCCGAGTGCCCCGGCGACCGCGAGCGCCGCGAAGGCGAGCAGCCACAGGACACCGGACAGCGGATCACCCGCGGCGAAGCCCTGGTCGACGGCGGTGCCGACGAGCTTGCCGCCGAAGAACGCCGGCACGCCTTCGAGCATGGACCAGCCGAGCAGGATCAGGACACCTCGGCGGTGTCCGGCCAGCGTGGAGAGGTAGAAACGCATCACTCGCCCCCGGTGAACACGGCGCGGTAGTCCTCGTGGTCCCACAGCTCCTGGTGGGTGCCGGTGCCTCGCAACCGGCCCTTCTCCAGCCACACCACGACGTCCGCTCGTGCTGCCGTGGCTGGTCGATGGGTCACGACGACCCGTGTCCGGCCTGGTAGAGCGGTTGTCAGTGCGGCGTCCACTTTGGCCTCGGTGACCGTGTCGAGGCTGGCGGTGGCGTCGTCGAGCACCAACACCTTCGGATCGCGGACGATTGCGCGCGCGAGCCCGATCCGTTGCGCTTCACCGCCGGACAGAGGTGCGTCGGAGACCGGGGTCTCGTAGCCCTGTGGCAAGCGGATCAGCACGTCGTGCACCTGAGCGGCGACCGCCGCGTCCCGCACCTGGATCTCGTCGGCGTCGGTTCCATAGCCGATGGAACGGCCGATCGTCGTGCCGAGCAGGGCCGGCCGTTCGAAGGCGTAACCGACAGCGCCTTCCCTGGCGATCGTGCCGTCGTCCACTGCGGACAGTCCGCCGAGCACCGCGGCGAGCGTCGACTTGCCCGCGCCGGAGCTGCCCACGACCGCGGCGAACGCGCCGTCGGGGATCGTGAGGCTCACGTCGTGCAGGGCGCCGTCGACGCTGACGTTCTTCAACTCGATGCCGGTGCTGGGCAGGAGTTCTGGGCGCGCGGGCACCGGGGTGTCGAGGACCTCGGCGATGCGGGTGGCGGAGGCGCGCGTGCGTTCCAGCACCGTGAGCTGCGGCATCTGGCCGACGATGCCCATGCCGAGCGCCGTGTAGCCGAGCGCGGCGAGCACGTCGCCCGTGGTCAGCCTGCCTTCGAGAATGCCGAAACCGGCGGCGACGAGCACGGCCAGCTCCACGGCCGGCAGCAGGAGTCCCGCCCGCCACATCATCTTCGCCTGGGTGCGCCACATGCCCGCACCCGCCGCGGCGAGACGGGGGAGCGGCTGCAGCACGCGTTCCGACTCGCGGTCGGCGATGCCCGCAGCGGCGATCGTGTGCCTGCCGGCCACCGCGTCGAGCAGGCGGGCCGAGATCTCGCCGGAAACCTGCTGGTAGGCCAGCACGTCGTCGGCGGTGAGCTGCATGTGCGAACGGACCAGGAACATCGCCAGCGGCACGCTCACCGCGAACACCGCGGCGAGCCGCCAGTCCAGCAACGCCAGCGCGATGATCGATCCGGCCGACGACACCACCGTGATGACCAAGGACATCAGCGTCACGACGACGCTGCCCGCGTTGCCGCAGTCACCGGTCAACCGGCTCACCGCGTCGCCGGCGGCGAACCGGGACGGATGCCCGAGCGCGAGCAGGTGGCGGGAGAGCCGTTTGCGCAGCCACGCGGTGGCCCGGGCGGTGATGCTCGCGGCGAGCACGATGCCGATCGCGTCACCGACGATCTCGGTGGCCGCGAGCAGGAGCAACCACAGGACGGTGACCAGCACGAACGTTCCACTCAACGCCATGTCGACGGCGGCGGCGAGCGCGGTGGGGAGCAGAAGGCCGCCGGTGGTCGCCACGGCGGCGTTGAGGAGCAGCAGCCACGGGCGGAAGTCGCGTCTGACCGTGGAGAACAGCAGAGCGTCACCGGGTTTGGCCATCTCTGTTCCTCCGGAAGTCGTCAAGGCGCATCATGAGCGAGGGCCCGACAGCTGGCCGGCTGCCGGGCCCTGCAGTTGGCGGGTGAGCGGCATACTTCGCCTATGCCGCTCACTCACCGCGGTGTTTCAGTTGAGGCGTTGTCAGCAGGCCAGCAGGCTGACGGTGGAGTGCGAGCACGGGAGCAGCAGCGACGCGTTGGAGGCCGTCGTGGAGCCACCGCCGCCGCCGCCCGACGCCATCGCGTTGCTCGGCGCCTCGGGGGTCTCGAGCTCCTGCATGTCGAGGATGAAGCCCATGACAATCTCCTAATTTCGAGGGATCGATCTGTTACTGCTACCGGTCGCTGGGGACCGGCGTTCGTGAGCCCAGGAAGGGCAGTGGTGCACGGCCGTCCACAGTGGACGCTATGGCGAGCAGAACGCCCGCGCCGCCGGTGTTGAGGTCCATGGAGAGCCTTCGCAGCTGGACGCCCGGGAACGCGAGCCCGTCGCCGAAGCGCACGGCGTGCCAGCCGAGTGCCCGCAGGTGCTTCTGGACAGAGCGTTCGAGCCGTTCGTCCGGTGCGGTCCTGACCGCGTGGGCGAGGGTGGCCATCAGACCGGCCCTGCCCAGCGTGAACGCGGGCTGGATGACGAACTCTCCTGTGCAGCCGCTGAGCAGATCGGGCAGCTTCTCGACGCACGGCCGTTCGGGTGCGACCTTCGCGAACTCGGTCAGCGCCAGCGCGATGCCCGCGCCGCCGATGCCGACGTACGGCAGGCTCCGGAACGTGCCGTCCCGCACCTGCAGCGAGCCGTCGAGCGCGACCATCGTCTCGGCCAGGTCGCGTTCGAGCGCCTGCTCCGCGAGCTTCAGCCAGCGTCGTTCGGTGGTGTGCTCGAACATCCGCAGGAAGAACAACGACGGTCCCGACCAGCCGTGCAGCAGTCCGGCCCGTGCCTTGTCGCCCGGTCCTGCCACGTCGGCCAGCTGCTTCGCGAGCCGCTCGGCGAGCAGTTCCGCCTTGATCGCGAAGCTGTCGTCGTGGCGGGTGTCCGCGAAGTGCAGCAGGTTCAGCCCGATGCCGGACAGCCCCGCGCTCAGCCCGTGGTCATTCGTGGAGGGGACGAGCGCCGCGTACGTCTCGACGAGCTCGGTCGCGATGTCGTGGTGGCCGAAGTTCTCCAGCACGTGCGCGATACCGTGCGCGCCGACGAAGAAACCGGGCTGCTTCGGCGGGTCCTGCCGGACCGTCTTGATCAGCCAGTCCTCGTGCTCGGGGTAGCGCCCCTCGCCTGCTTCCGCGAGGGCGTGCAGCACGCCTGCCGCGCCGTAACCGAAGCACGTGCCGCCGACCTCGAACTGCTCGATGTCACCGGGGAACAGCCTGTCCGTCCGTTGTGGAGTCGCGCTGTGCAGGATCGCCGTGGCGATCTCCTTGCGCACGACCGTCCAGTCCGGGTTCTCCTCGTCGAACTCGGTGAACGCCGGATCGGTCGGCGGGTCGACGCGCGGGGTGAGCACGTCGATGATCGCCTGGCCGTACTCGTCGGAGAGCCCGAAGCGCTGCTTGATCACCTGCACGTGCTGGGGGAGTTTCGCGGGGGCGAGCTCCAGCACCGTGTTGAGCGGCATGAAGATCCACAGCTTGAGCGCCGCGAGCGGGTGCTCGTCGATCTCGAAGCCCTCGCGGTCCGGCGGGGCCTGGAAACCGGGCGCGCCCAGCGTCGGCCGGTGCACGTTCTCGATCGTGGACGACAGCTCGAAGTCGATCAGCGAGATCTCGTCGTCGTCATCGACCAGGATGTTGAGCGTGTGCAGATCGCCGAACACGACTCCGCGTTCGTGGACCCTGTTCATGAGGTCCTCGACCTTGCCGACGAGGGTGAGCGCGCGCTCCTTGTACTCGGCGAGCGTCTCGTCGGTCGCTTCCTTGTGCGTCAACGGGTAGTTGTGACCGAGCCACTGCCCGAGCGACTTGCCCGGCATGAACTCCATGGCGACGAAGAGGTGCTCCCACTCGGTGAAGCGGTCGTACACCTCCGGCACACCCTTGACACCGTTGAGCTTTGTGAGGATCTCGTGCTCGAGCTCCAGTCGTGCCACGGCGTCGCGGCCCTCGCGGTCGAGCCCGGCGTGCGGCCGTGCCTCCTTGAGGACGACCTCCTTGCCGTCGCTCTTGCGGGTGGCCTGGTAGACGCCGCCGCCGTTGGAGAAGTGCAGTGAACGCTTGATCTGGTACGGGAACTGTCCGGGGTCGCCGGCGTTGCGCTCGGCGAGGTGAGGCGCCAGGAACTCCGGCAGCTCGACCCACTCCGGCACGCTGAAGACGGGCTTGCGCTTGTCCGCGACGAGCTTGCCGTCCGGCCCCTCGATCGCGAGCACCTGCTGGCCGTCGACCTCGAGCCACTGCTCGGAGAACCCGCCGTAGCGCACGTAGAGCGGGCCCTTGCCGTAGCGCAGGTCGCTCAGGATGTAGGCGCCGTGCTCACCGTTCAGGATCGCGCCGAGCTCGGCGCAGATCTGCTGGAGCTGGTCGGTGTCGGCCGGGTAGATCGTGATCAGCTTGCCGCTGCCCTCGCGGGGGGCGTACTTCGAGTTGCGGGCCAGCACGATCGAGATCGTCGGCAGGTACTTGAACGGAATTCGGCGTTCGACGCAGTAGTCGAAAGTGGCTTTCAGCACCTTGCCCGCGTTGTCGAGACCTGCGGAGACGTGGATCTTCCAGCCCTGCTTCGGCAGCTGCACTCCGTGGGGGTGCAGGTGGCGCCAGACGTTGCGCTCGACCTGTACCCAGTCTGCCGGGAGTTCGGGCAGCTCACGCGAAAAGTCGTCACCGGGGAGGTCGCTTTCGGTGCTGCTCTGCAGATCGTAGAACCGTCGATCCGCGAAGCAGAACGCCTCGTATCTGAGGTCCACCGAATTCCCTCCTCGACTGTTTTGCGTTTTGTTGACGCGGCATATTCGGCCACAATTCAGCCGCTATGGCCAATCCGCCATTCGAGGTATATGGGTACCCCGTTCGTGTCCGAATGAGACATGGTTACCGGCGCGTATGTGACAGCTGGTGATGAGGTTTGGATCCATCTCACCCGGCTGCGAGGTTTGCTGACTGGTGAGTCAGCGCACCTGTCGTGCAGTTATGCTAAACGGCACTGTATCGTTCCACATGAGTGCAACGCGGTGAGCTGCGGTATTCCAAGTGGATCTCGACCTATAGTTGGGTGTACACAACCTTCGTGCACGCGCTGTGTTCTGTGCTCTTTTCGGGTGAAGTCGAGAATCGCGACGAATGCGTGTTTGGTACCGCTGATCGGCGGTATGGACTCACCTGAAAGAACTCATTCGGAGGATGAGATTGTGCATGCACTTTTATGTAGCAATCATTGTCTTGCTACATGCAACTTGCATCTGCGAGAAATGTAGTCTTTAGGGTGAAGTTTTATGTTTCGATGTAACGGAACCGTTTGTGAGTGAGCCTCTGCTGTCCGGGCGCTGCCGCGCGGGGGTGACGGCTAGGCTGTTTGCGTGGCGAGTGGGGCAAGCCGGTGGCTGGTGCCGGCCGTGGTGGTGATCAGCGGAGCTGCTGTCGCGGCCGGGATGGTGGGGCGGACGCTCTACTCCCGTCCCCCCGAGGCTCAGGGTGACCCGGTGGTGGCGTCGTCCGCCGTGGTGTCCGGGGAGCCTCTGCCCGGGAACTCGCAGGTTCGGTTGAGCCCCGACTCGTTCTTCCACCCGGATCGGACCGCGGTGCAGTCGGTGCTGCAGAGGTTCTTCGACGCGATCAACCGGCGGGATTTCGCCCGGTGGCGGGGGACTGTGTCGGCACGGCGGGTTTCGCAGACCGTGGAGTCGACTTGGGCTGCTGCGTACGAGACCACTCGGGATGGCGGGGTGGTGGTGCAGCGCGTCGAGTCCGATGTGGTCGGGCGGCGGTTGCGGGTGTTGATCTCGTTCGTGTCCACTCAGGACGTGGAGAAGGCGCCGGTCGCGTTGCCGGAGAGGTGCATCCGGTGGCGGGTCGTGTACGTGATGGTGTGGGAGGGCGGGGAGCTGAAGGTGGATGAGGCTCCGGAGAACCGGACTCCCCAGATGGAGAAGTGCTGAGCGCTTCACGCGCGCCGGGTTGGTCCGGGCGTCTGCGAGTACCACCAGCTCATGATCAAAACGTCGGTGACCACCGCCAACAGCACGAAGCCCCGGTCTGCCGAAGCTGACCGGGGCGTTGTGGTGCTGGCGGTGGTGGACTAGGCCGGGGTGAAGGCCAGGGCCACGTTGTGGCCGCCGAAGCCGAACGAGTCGTTCACCGCGGCGTCCAGCTTGACCTTGCGCGGTTCGCCCGCGACCACGTCGAGGGTCACCGCCGGGTCGAGGTTCTCCAGGTTGAGCGTCTGGGGAACCACGCCGTCGCGGATGGAAAGCACCGTGACGATGGCTTCCACCGCGCCCGCGGCACCGAGCAGGTGGCCGAGGGCGCCCTTCGGGGCGGTCAGGACCGGGTGGTCGCCGATCGCCTTGCGGATTGCCACGGTTTCCGCGACGTCGCCCACCGGGGTGGAGGTGGCGTGGCAGTTCACGTGGCCAACGTCGGACGGGTCGATGTTGCCGCTGCGCAGGGCTGCGGCGATGGCGCGGGACTGGCCCACGCCCTCGGGGTCCGGCGCGGTGATGTGGTAGCCGTCGGCACTGGTGCCGATGCCCGCCAGGCGGCCGTAGATCTTGGCTCCGCGGGCCTCGGCGAACTCGCGGCGTTCCAGGACCATGACGCCCGCGCCTTCGCCCAGGACGAAGCCGTCGCGGGCCGTGTCGAACGGGCGCGAGGCCTTTTCCGGCTCGTCGTTGCGGGTGCTCATGGTGCGGGCCTGGGAGAAGCCCGCGACCGGGATCGCCGTGATGCACGCTTCGGCGCCGCCCGCGACGACCACGTCGGCTTCGCCGGACATGATCATGCGGTAGGCCCACGCGATGGCCTCGGCGCCTGAGGCACAGGCGGAGACCGGGGCGTGGACACCTGCTTGGGCCTTCAGCTCCAGGCCCACGTGGGCGGCTGGGCCGTTCGGCATCAGCATCGGCACGGTCAGCGGCGACACCTTGCGCAGGCCCTGCGTCTCCAGGAGGTCGTCCTGGGTCAGGAGGGTGATCGCGCCGCCGATGCCGGTGCCGATGATGACGGCCAGGCGCTGCTTGTCGACGGTGTCGTCGTTGTGGCCGGCGTCGGACCACGCCTGGCGGGACGCCACGATGGCGACCTGCTCGGAGCGGTCCAGGCGACGTGCCTCGACTCGGGGGAGCACCTCGGTCGGGTCGACGACGAGCTGTGAGGCGATCTTGACCGGCAGGTCGTACTTCTCGACCCAGTCGTGGGTCATGGGGCGGACCCCGGACTTGCCGGCCAGGAGCGCGTCCCAGGTCGACGTGACGTCACCACCGAGCGGGGTGGTGGCACCCAGCCCGGTGATGACGACCTCGATGCCCGAAGTCACTTGTTGCTGGTGATGTAGTTCACCGCGTCACCAACGGTCTTGAGGTTGGCCAGCTCGTCGTCCGGGATCTTCACGCCGAACTTGTCCTCAGCCTGGACGGCGATCTCGACCATCGACAGCGAGTCGATGTCGAGGTCGTCCACGAAGGACTTCTCAGCGGTGACGTCGTCGGCGGCAACGCCGGCGACCTCTTCGACGATCTCGGCAAGACCGGACAGGACGTTGTCGCTCACTGAAGTTCCCTTTCGATTGAAACGATGGAAAAACCGTGGGTGGTACTCACGGGCACCGGACCACCTGTCCCGCGTAGGACAGGCCCGCGCCGAACCCGACCATCAGCACCACGTCTCCGCTGGAGATCTCGCCCGCCGCCCGCATGTGGTCCAGCGCCATGGGGATTGAAGCAGAAGAGGTGTTGCCGGATTCGACGATGTCTCGAGCGACCTTCAGGTCCTCGCGCGCACCATTGTTGCGCAGGCGCTTGGCGATCGCCTCGATGATCCGCAGGTTCGCCTGGTGCGGGGCGAACACGTCCACATCGGACAGTTCGACACCCGCGAGCTCGGCGGCGCGGATCGCGATGGGCGCGATCTGGGTCGTCGCCCAGCGGAAGACCGTCTGGCCTTCCTGGTGGATGAAGGAGTCGCGGTCGACGATGTTGATGACATCGGCCATGTCACCGGCCGAGCCCCACGCGACGGGGCCGATCTGGTTCTCGTCGCTGGCGCTGATCACGACGGCGCCGGCGCCGTCCGCGAAGATGATCGCGGTCGACCGGTCGTCCTGGTCGGTCCAGTCGGTGAGCTTCTCGGCGCCGATGACGAGCACGTTCTTGAGCGTGCCGGCGCGGACGATGTCCGACGCGGTGGCGACGGCGTAGCAGAAGCCGGCGCACGCGGCGTTGAGGTCGAACGCGGCGGCCGCCTTGATGCCGATCTTGTCCGCGACCTGGGCGGCGGCGTTCGGGATGGTCGACGGCATCGTGCACGTCGCCACGATCACGCCGCCGATGTCGGCGGGGGTCAGGCCCGCGTCCTCGATCGCCCTGGTGCCCGCCGTGACCGACATGTCCACGACGCCCTCGTCCTTGGCCGCGATGCGCCGGTTCACGATGCCGACGCGGTCGCGGATCCACTCGTCGGACGTGTCCATCCGCTGAGCGAGGTCGTGGTTGCTCACCACCGTCTCGGGCTGGTAGCTGCCGAGGCCGATGATGCGGCTACCCGCAGATGCCTGCGGGGCCTGGAATGTCGTCACTTAGTGGCTCCAACGGTGTCGAAGAGCTCCGCGACCTTCTCGAGCTGGTCGGGGGTCTTCAGGGCGAGGGTGGCCGTGCCCTTCATCGCACGCTTGGCGAGACCCGTGAGAGCGCCGGCGGGCGGCAGTTCGACGGAACCGGACACACCCTTCTCGACGAGAGTTGCCTGGCAGACGTCCCAACGGACCGGGCTGGTGACCTGGGAGACCAGGCGGCGCAGCACTTCGGTGCCCTCGGTGACGGCCTGACCGTCCTTGTTGGACAGCAGCGGCATCAACGGGTCGTGCGTGGTGACTTCGGCGGCACGCGCGCGCACAGCGTCTTCTGCGGGCGCCATGTACTTCGTGTGGAACGCACCCGCGACGGCCAGCTTGCGGACCTTCGCCGAGCCCGGCGGGTTCTCCGCGAGCTCGTCGAGAGCGGGACGCGGGCCGGCCGCGACGATCTGGCCGGCGCCGTTGCGGTTGGCGGGCACGAGACCGAGTTCTTCGAGGCGCGCGAGCACCTCCGGCTCGTCGCCGCCGAGCACCGCGGCCATGCCGGTCGGCTCCAGCGCGCACGCCTGGGCCATCGCGGCACCGCGCACGGCGGCCAGTGCGACCGCGTCGTCGGCGCTGATGACGCCCGCGATCGACGCGGCGGCCAGCTCACCGACCGAGTGGCCCGCGACGATCACGTCCGCGGGCAGCTCGACGCGGCGGCGCAGCTCACCGAAAGCGAGCAGCGCCAGGGCCACGACCAGCGGCTGGGTGATGGCGGTGTCGACGATCTCCTCGGCCTCCGCGGTGGTGCCGAGACGGACGAGGTCGAGACCGGTGATCTCCGACCACGCGCGCACCTGCTTCTCGGCCCCCTCCAGTTCGAGCCAGGGGGCGAGCATGCCGGGCGTCTGGGACCCTTGTCCGGGCGCGAGGAGTGCGATCACGTCGATTACTAAAGCTGGTGAACCCACCGGTACCCCATGCCGTAAAGAACGAAGTACTGCGATCGTATTTGTAGAGACCCTACAAAAGTGTCAGCCAGGTGAACGCTGCCCGACGTCGCCGCAGGTCAGCGTGTGGCAAGGTCGTTTGGCTCTCACCCTAACGGATGTGTGCGAAGTCGGTCACAACCGGTTCGCTACCACAGCCCCCGGGAACGAGCAAGGCGTCCTACAGACAAAGCGACGCGAAGCACAAGCGCGTCTCGAGCGTCATGTGCATTTCTTCCCGTCATTTCCTGAACGCGCCGAAGGCGATATCTGACCGTGTTCGGGTGCACGAACAGTCTTTTCGCGCACGTCTCCAGCACGCCGCCGACCTCCAGGAACGCGTCCACGGTCTCCAGCAGCGCGCCCCCGGCGTCCTCCAGCGGCCTCGCAACCCTGTCGACGAGCTGCCACTCGGCCTCCGGATCACCCGCGAGCGCGCGTTCCGGCAGCAGGTCGAGCGAGCGGACCGGCCTGGGCGCGGCCGGCCACCCCACCACGGCCCGCAGCCCGCTCAACGCGTCGCTCGCACTGCGGTGGGCTTCGGACAGGCTGGCCACCGTGGGCCCCGCCACGACCGGACCCTCGCCGAAGCCCTCGGCTATCCGGCCGAGCACGTCCTCGCCGGTCTCGGTCGGCCCGCCGAGCACGACGACCAGCCGCGAGCCCTGCACGGACAGCAGCACCGGCCGTCCCGCGCGGGCGGCCTTGCTGCGCACCGAGTAGACGATCGCCGGCGGATCCTCACCACCGGGGTTGCCGACGAGGATGGTGGCTTCGAGCGCCGGGTCCCAGCCCAGCGCGGCGGCCCTGCTGAGCAACGACTCCTCCGGGTCGCCACGCACGATGCCGTCCACGACCAGCGCTTCCAGCCGGGCGTCCCACGCACCGCGCGCCTCGGCGGCCGTCGCGTAGGAGGTGGCGGCGGAGAAGGCGATCTCCCGCCCGTACCGCAGCACGCCCTCCATGAGCAGCGCGCGTTCGGTCTCGTCGGCCGCCATCTCCGGCATCTGCTCCTCGAACAGCTCCAGCGCTATCCGGACGAGCTCGACGGTCTGGCGCAGGCTGACCCAGCGGGAGATGTCCTTGGGGGCACTGCGGAACGCGTCCGCGCTGAGCCGGATCGCCTGCTGCCGGTCGTGCAGCCACTCGACGAAGCCGGCCACGCCGTTCTGGATCAGCAGCAGCACGCTCGCGCGCTGGTCCGCGGGCATCCGGGCGAACCACGGCAGCCGCTCCTCCATCTCGGAGACGCTCGCGGTGGCGAGCGATCCGGACGCGCGCTCGATCTTGCGCATCGTGCGGGCGGAGAGGGTCGGCGGGTGCTCCTCCTTCGCCTTGGCTGCCTTCGTCATATCCGCAGCTTAAGGCCCATCGGGTGACATCACCGGGACGGGTGACAGAACCGTCTCAGCCGTTTCAACGGCCATACCGTCGGGCAGCAGAGGTCTTTTCGTCCGGCACGGAGGTTTCGTCTTGCGCAGGTTCCTGGTTTTCGTCCTCGGCGTGGTCGCGCTCACCGCCACGGGCGTGACCGCCTCGGCCGACCCTCCCGACCCCCTCGCCGAGTACAACGCCCAGCCGGTCAAGTGGGCGCAGTGCAGCGGAAAGCTGAGCGAGCTGGAATGCGCGACGCTCATGGCGCCGCTCGACTACACCAAGCCGGCCGGCGACCGGATCAACCTGACCATCAGCCGCAGGAAGGCGGCGGCGCAGGACCGCAGGCGCGGCGTGCTGTTCACCAATCCGGGTGGACCTGGTGGCTCCGGGCTCAGCCTGCCGCTGTTCCTGGCGAAGTCCGAGCTCGCGCAGGTCTACGACGTGATCGGCTTCGACCCGCGCGGCGTCGGCGGCTCGACGGCGCTGAACTGCCGGGCCGCGCCCGCGATCGCCGACCCGGAGTCCCGGCCGGCGGACGCCGAGTTCGGCAAGTGGGCGGCCGAGGCGCGCGAGGCCGAGGAGGCGTGCCAGCAGTCGGCCGGCGGGATCCGGCAGTTCATCAGCACCGCGAACACCGCGCGGGACATGGACGTCGTGCGGGCCGTGCTGGGTGAGCAGAAGATCAACTACCTGGGCTACTCCTACGGCACGTACCTGGGCGCGGTGTACGGGACGTTGTTCCCGAACCGGCTCGACCGCAGCGTGCTCGACTCGGCGGTGCACCCGGAGTGGGTGTGGCACGAGCAGTTCCGCCAGCAGGCCGTGGCGTACCGGCACGACGTCGAGATGTGGGCGACGTGGGTCGGGGAGCGCAACGAGAAGTTCGGCCTGGGCAAGTCGCAGGACGAGGTGATCGCCGAGGTCGAGAAGGTCGCCGCGAAGCTGCACGGCACGCCGATCGGTGAGCACAACCGCTCTTCCTTCGACGGCGCGATGGGTGTGGGTGCCCGCTACCGTCCACTGTGGTCGGATCTGGCAGCGATCGTCGTCAAGCTGCGGTCGGGCGAGAAGCCGGCGAACACCGAGGGCGCGAAGGCCGGGCAGGTGCTCGCGAAGACCGGTCTGCAGGAGCTGCGGTCCGGCGTGTTCGACACGGTCACCTGCGAGTCGGACTGGCCGACCGACCTGCACCTGTACTACGAGGACATGCGGACCTTCCGCGAGCGCTACCCGTTCGGCTTCGGCATCGTCCGCGCCGCCCCGATGACGTGCACGTTCCGCTCGTTCACGCCGCCGGAGGAGCCGGTCAAGCTCGCGCGCAACGGGTACCCGGTCGGCGTCGTCGTGCAGTCCGAGGGTGACACGCAGACGCAGTACGCGAGCGGGCCCGCGATGGCGGCGCGGCTCGGGGACAACCTGATCACCGTCGTCGACGAGGGCAAGCACGGGCTCTACAACGGCGGCAACAAGTGCGTAGACGCGAAGGTCAACCGGTACCTGATCGACGGGGCGTTGCCGGGCAGCAGCTCCGAATGCGCCGGCGACCCGCGGCCGGACGTGCCCAAGGACGGCCAGGGCGGTGCGGCTCCGGCTCTGTCGCCGGACCGGCTGCAGACGTATCTGGACGGCCGCGGCCTCAGCGCGAGGCCCTGAATATGTGGAAGCGCCCGGCACTCTCCGTGTCGGGCGCTTCCCTCTCCCCGGTCCCCACCGGTAGTTCCACTCTGGACTGTATTGAGACAAAAATCCACGTCAGCCACCCTTTCGTGTCACAGTGTCGAAGTTGCCGAGCGGGGTGAACCGCGAAACGATCAACTGGTCGGATATTCACTCACCGCAACATCGTTCTTTGGAGGGCCCGTGGGCTCGCAAATCACCGAGGGCCTGGGCCAGGCGTGGGCCATGATCGCCACGTTCGTGCCGAAGCTCCTCGGCTTCCTGCTCGTCCTGGTCATCGGCTGGTTCATCGCCAAGGCTCTCGCCAAGGCAGTCCAGTTCCTGCTCAAGCGCGTCGGCTTCGAGAAGCTCGTCGACCGCTCCGGCCTGAACAGCGCCATGAGGCAGTCGCCGATGGACGCGTCCGGCCTGATCGCCAAGATCGTCTACTACTTCGTGCTGCTGATCGCGCTGCAGCTGGCGTTCGGCGTGTTCGGCGCGTCGAACCCGGTCAGCACGCTGCTGAACGAGGTCATCGCGTACCTGCCGCGCATCGTCGTGGCGATGGTGCTCGTGATCGTGGCGTCGGCCATCGGCACCGCGCTCAAGGGCCTCGTCACCGGCGCGCTCGGCCAGCGCTCGTACACGAAGATCCTGGGCAACATCACCTACGGCTTCGTGATGGCGCTGGGCATCATCGCGGCGCTCAACCAGCTGGGCATCGCGATCTCGGTGACGATGCCGGTGCTGATCGCCGTGCTCGCCACGGTCGCCGGCGTGATCATCATCGGTGTGGGCGGCGGTCTGGTCCGCCCGATGCAGGCGCGCTGGGAGGGCTGGCTGAACCGCATGCAGGAGGAGGCGAACGTCCAGTCGCCGATGCCGCGCGCGTCGCAGGAGATGCCCGCGAACGTGGGCGGCCGCATGGGTGACGCCCCGACGCCGCCGTCGGGCATGCCGATGGGCGAGAAGTAGTTCTCACTTCGTCGAAGGGGCCCCAGCTCTGGGGCCCCTTCTTCGTGTTCTGACGGTTCTCCAGCTGTCGTCCAGTGACCGCACGGACGCTCGTACTCACCCGAACTGTCCGCTGCCGGTGGAGGACCCATGAAAGCCCTTGTGCTGTCCGGAGGTGCGGGAACAAGTCCCGCGGGATGCTCGCTGCCGGCGCTGCTCGTCCCCATCGCGAACAAACCGGTGCTCCAGTACGTCGTGGACAACCTGCGGGACATCGGGATCACCGAGATCGGCGTCGTCATCGGGGACGGCGAGCACGAGGTCGCGGAGCTGTTCGGCGACGGGTCGGTGCTGGGCGTGACGCTCACGTACCTCGACGAGAGGACGTCACTCGGGCTGGCCCACTCGGTGCGGCTCGCCCGGCCGTTCCTCGGAGACGACGACTTCGTGCTGTACCTGGGCGGTACGGTGTTCGCCGACGGGATCTCGCACATCGCCGAGGACTTCGAGCGGCTGCGGCCGTCCGCGCAGGTGCTGGTGGACAAGGTGGAGGACCCGCGGCTGTACGGAGTCGCGGAGGTGGACGAGAACTCGCGCGTGACGCGGCTGATCGAGCGCCCGCGGGAACCGCGCAGTGACCTCGCGATGATCGGCGTCTACTTCTTCACCTCCGCGATCCACGCCGCCGTGGACGCGATCGAGCCGTCGTGGCGCGGCGAGTTCGAGATCACCGACGCGTTGCAGTGGCTCGTCACGCACGAGCGCGATGTGCGGGCGTCGAGCTACTCCGGGTTCTGGAAGGACACCGGGAAGATCGAGGACGTGCTGGAGTGCAACCGCGAGCTGCTGCTGGGACTGCGGGCGGACGTCCAGGGCGTCGTCGACGCCGAGTCGCGGCTGATCGGCGACGTGGTGATCGAGGAGGGCGCGCGGGTGGTGCGGTCGTGCATCGTCGGGCCCGCGATCATCGGTCCGGGCACGCTGGTCGAGGAGTCGATCGTCGGGCCGTACGCGTCGGTCGGCGCGGACTGCCGCATCACCGAGTCCGGGGTGGCCGACTCGATCGTGCTGAACGAGGCGTCCGTGCACAACGTGTCCGGGATCGAGACGTCGTTGATCGGGCGCAAGGCTCGGGTGGGGTCCGCTCGCCAGCACCGGCTGGTCGTCGGTGACGGCGCGCACGTCGAGGTCGCTGCTTAAGGGTTCATCCAGTCCTGAAGGCGGTCGCACTCCTCGGCGACCGCCTTCTGCCTGCTCTTCGGGAGCTTGTCCAGGTAGTCGACGGTGATGCTCTTGTCCTTGGCCACGGACCAGGTGGCGACGACGTAGCCGTCGACGAGGACGGTGGGCTTGCCGCCGACGACCACGCCGAGCCGGTCGTCCGCGATGACCCTCCTGCGGTCGGCGTGGGCGAGCAGGATGTTGTCGAACTCGGGCAGAAGCCTCACCGGGAGCGGGGTTTCCGGGTGGGGGCGCGGCGCATCCGGGAGGTCGAACAGCTCCTTGCCGGCCTCGTTCTGAAACGTGACGAGTTGCGGCCTGAGTTCTTCGAAGACCTCGCCGAGCCGGGTGAGGCCGGACCACTGCTGGGCGTCCATCACGGTCGACGGGCCGAATGCCTTGAGATAGCGCAGCACCAGCGTTTCGCGGTTCATGGGGTGCTGTTCCTGGTCCAGCCAGGACTCCAGGGTCGTGCAGATCGCCCGGCCGCTCCTGTGCCACAGGCCTCTTGGAGGGATCTGGACCAGGGCGAGCTTGTTGCGCAGTGCGTTGCCCAGCACGGTGTGTTCGCGGTCGGGCCAGAGCTCCTTGAGCTGCTTGCCCGCTTCCGCGGTGCCCTGCGGGGTGTCTTCGAGGATCTTGCGACCGGCTTCGGCGACGGCGTCCAGGTCGAGGCCCCGCAGTGGTTTGGCGAACGGGCCGCTCTGCAGCTCGCGGTCGAGCTTGAGCTGGGTGTGGGGCCTGAGTGCGAGGGCGTCCTGGGCGCTGACCAGGTGGATCGTTCCGCGCATCAGCAGGATTCGGACCACGTGCCTGCTGATGAGGAGGTCTTCGAGCTCGTGCGGCTGGAAGTTGTTGAGTCGCGTCCACAGGCCGACGTACGGGGACTTGGGTTCCTGTGCCTGGATGCCGAAAAGGCGCTCGATGGTGGCGAACGCGCCGATGTCGGCACGCTCGCGCAGCATCTGTCGTTCGATCAGCGCCCGGTTGAGGGCGTCCTGGCTCAGCTGGGTCCCCATGGGGGACAGGTTAGAACCTGATGAACGCGAAACCCGTGCCATTCGGGCGTTCGCCGTCGTGGACGACGAGCAGGTTGAGCTTGCCGAGGACGATGTCGGCGCCGTCGGAGTGTTCGACGTCCTTGATCCGGAAGTCCTTGAGGGGCTTCATGTCCGCCGTGCGGTAGGCGACGAACCGGGAGTCGCCCTGGCTGGACGCGAGCAGCACGCCGTCCGCGATGGTGAGGCCCTCGGCGTCGGCTTCGAGCCACTTGCCGCCGAAGCCGGGGTCGGGGCCGTCCGCTTCGCACTCCTCGGTGTCGGGGTTGTACCTCTGCGGCGCGCCCCAGGTCTTGACCTTGTCGACCAGCTGCGGCTTGCCGAAGCCGTTGGCGCGCAACGGAATGCGCCAGATGCCGACGTCTTCCTGCGCCGCGTACAGGGTGTTGGTGCGCTCGTCGATCACCATGCCCTCGACCTGCGGGCCCTCGCCGGGCTCGGTGCACACCGTCCACTGCTTGCCGTTGGGCAGGGTGAAGGTGCTCGGAAGGTCCAGAGTGGACACCTTCCTGGTGTCGTCGCCGGTCGCCTGCAGGAGCGCGATGGTGGCCTCGCTGCGGCGGCTGGTGACGACGACGTCCTTGCCGTTCACGCGTCCGGCGGCGAGGCCGTAGACGGTGTGCTGCTTGTCGACTTCCTGCTCGGTGCTGCTGAACACCGGCTTGGTGGCCGGGTTCGTGACGTCCTTCGCGCCGTGTTCGTCCACTTGGAACACCCGGATGCGGTCACGGCCGCGGTCGCTGACGAACGCCCGGTCGCCGAGCACGTCGACGTTGTTGTAGCGCCCCGGTTTGGTGCCGGGCGTGGGTGGCAGCGGCGCCGGGTACACGCCGATCGTGCGGCCGTTCAGGTCGAACGCCGCCAAGCCGCCTTCCTTGAGTGTGCCCAGGACCACACTGCGTTCGGTGTTGCGCGGGTTCACCCAGATGGCCGGGTCGTCCGCGTCGGCGGGCTCCTCGAACGTCTGCGTGATCGCCGTCGGTGTGATGACGGGAGTCGCGGGCGCGGAAACAGGCCCTGTGAGGAACAAAGGCACGAGCGCCAGCGCTGAGGAAGATGACATGGTGGGAACGTAGAAAACACCGGTGTACGGCGACTGAACCGCGGGAGAACAAGCCGTGTGGTACGAGCTGGGACTGACGATCTTCGGGCAGAAGATCGCGTACACGGAGCTGTTCGGGCAGGTCCTCGCGTTGGCGGTGGTCTTCCTGGCACAACGTCGTTCACTCTTGACCTGGCCGGTTCAGCTCGTGTCGGTCGCGCTGCTGTTCACGGTCTACGCGTCCGCGCACCTGGGCGGGCTCGCCACCCGGCAGATCGTCGTTGGGCTGATCGCCGTCTACGGCTGGTACGCGTGGGTGCGCCGGCGTGATCCGGTGTTCGGTGTGGTGGTGCGCAAGGGTTCCTGGCTCGAACGCTCGGTCGTGGCCGGCGTGTTCGTGGCCGGCACCGTTGCCTTCGCGCTGGTGCTGGACTGGCTGCACGCCTCGTGGGCGCCGTGGCCGGACGCCGCGATCTTCGTCGGCACCGTTCTCGCGTTCGCCTTGCAGGGCTTGGGCCTGGTGGAGTTCTGGCTGGTGTGGCTGGCCGTCGACGCGGTCGGCGTGCCACTGCAGATCCAGTCGGGCCTGTACTTCAGCGCGCTCGTGTACGTGGTCTTCGCGGGCCTGGTGATCCACGGTTTCGTCGACTGGAACCGCACCGCCCGCCGGTTGACACAGGCGGCAAAGTCTCCTCTATGAGGGGACTGATCGCTTTACTGGCTGCTGTTTCGTTGCTGGTGCCCGTGCCCGCTCAGGCCACTGCCGAGCCGCGGACGGGTTTCGAGAAGACCGGCAAGTGGACCACCGAGGCCGAGGAGCAGGCCTACCTGACTGCTACGGGCCTTCCTGTCGCCCAGATCGGTGTGACTGCTCAACGCCGTCCGATCCAGCTGGTGCGCGTCGGCTCGCGGTCGGCCCGCACGGTGGTGCTCTTCATCTGCTCGCAGCACGGCGACGAGCCCGCGGGTCGCGAAGCCTGCCTGATCCGGATGCGCTCGCTGCCGCGCTCTTCCTCGGTGACCTACCTGTTCGTGCCGAACGCCAACCCGGACGGCCGCGTTCTTGACACCCGCGGCAACTCCGCCGGCATCGACATCAACCGCGACCACTTGCTGCTTCGATCGGCCGAGGCCCGCGCGATGGCCGCCGTGATCCGCGACTACCAGCCCGACGTCATCCACGACCTGCACGAGTTCGGCCCGTCCGCGCCCTACTACGTGAAGGACGTCCTCTGGCTGTGGCCGCGCAACCTCAACGTTGCCGCCGGGGTCCACTCGCTCTCCGAGTCCCTGTCGCGCTCCTACGTCCGGCCTTCGGTCGAGGCGGCCGGCCGCAGTTCGGGCGTCTACGGCATCTACGTGGACCCGGTGACCGGCGAGCCCGTCCGCCAGGTGGCGGGCGACCACCAGGAACGCATCCTCCGCAACACCGGCGGCCTGAAGCACGGCATGGGCCTGCTCGTCGAGACCAACGCCGACGGCGCTCCCGCGTTCCGCGTCGATTCGCATTTGAAGGCGCTGGACGGCACCCAGTCGTTCGTGCGTGCTCGGGGTGCGGAGATCGAAGCCGCCAACGCCGCTTCCCGCGCCGTCCGGTCCGGCCCGATCTACTTCGGCGGCGCCGACAACCAGCCTCCGGCGCCCGGTGATGTGCTCGCCACGCCTCCGTGCGGCTACGTGCTGACCGGTGCGCAGTACCGCGAGTTCTCCGACGAGCTCGGCCTGCACGGCATCAAATCCCTGTACCTGCGCGGCGGCGACCGCATCGTGCCCCTTCGCCAGGAAGCCCGCTCGATCATCCCGCTGCTGCTGGACGCCCGCGCCGCCGAGCCTCTTCTGAAGGCCCAGCCCGCGTTCACGTAGTCCACACAGGACTGCTTGCACGCGACGCCGTGGACGACCTGCCACCCGGCGGGCACCTGC